>JAQVVB010000293.1 GCA_028699215.1 Sphaerochaeta sp.
AACCCGGTCGATGCTCATTTTGGAAGGCAAGCAGATCAAAGAGACCATTGCAACCTTGGAAGCTGAACTCGAAACACTGGAAAAAGAATTCCAGCTGAAAGCAAGAACCATCCCCAACTACTATCACCAGTCAGCCCCGGTCGGGAAAGAAGACAAGGACAGTACTGCAATCAAGTTTGTTGGAAATCCTACGGTCTTTGATTTCAAGCCAAAGGACCATGTTGAACTGGGAGAGAAGCTCGATCTCATCGATTTCGATTCTGCAACCCGTGTATCCGGCCCAAAATTCTACTATCTGAAAAACCAAGCAGTCATCTTGCAAATGGCCCTTGAGCGATATGCAATGGATATCGTCATGAAACACGGCTTTACTCCCTTCATCACCCCAGATATCGCTAAAGAAGAAATTCTCAACGGTATCGGCTTCAACCCCCGTGGAGAAGAAAGCAACATCTACAACCTTGAGGGAACGGGAACCTGTTTGGTAGGAACTGCGGAGATAACGCTTGGCGGCTACTATGCAAACCAGATGCTCGAAAAGAGCGACCTTCCCATCAAGATGGCAGGACTTTCACACTGTTTCAGAAGAGAAGCCGGTGGTGCCGGTCAATACTCCAAGGGACTCTACCGTGTACACCAATTCTCCAAGTTGGAGATGTTCATCTACTGTCTTCCTGAAGATTCTGATGCATATCACCAACAGTTGCTTGCCATTGAAGAGGAAATCTTTGGAGGTCTCGGCCTTTGTTATCGTATCGTAGATACCTGCACCGGTGATTTGGGAGCTCCTGCCTACCGCAAGTTTGATATTGAAGCTTGGATGCCAGGTCGGGGTGAAACAGGTGAATATGGTGAAGTCACCTCTACCAGCAACTGTACAGACTACCAAGCCCGTTCCTTAGGCATACGCTATAAAGATGATGAGGGAAAAACCCAATTCGTCCATATGCTCAATGGGACAGCCATCGCATTAAGCCGTGCAATGGTTGCAATCCTGGAAAATTACCAAACCGCTGATGGTTCGGTCAGAATCCCCGAGGCTTTGGTTCCTCTCACCGGTTTTGAGGTAATCAAAGCAAGAACATAAGGATTGAACAATGTATACAAGCGCTCTGACTACAGATTTCTATGAACTTACGATGATGCAGGGATACTTCTCCAATAAACACAACCCTCAGGTGGTGTTTGACATGTTTTACAGGACCAACCCCTTTGAAGGGGGCTATGTAGTGTTCGCAGGTCTCAATGAACTGATCGACAAATTGGAAACCCTTGCATTCAGTAAGGAAGATGTAGCGTATCTCAAAGGCCTCAACAAGTTCACCGATGAGTTCCTGGACTATTTGGAAAACTACCATTTCAACGGGGATATTTATGCAGTGGATGAAGGTGCCGTGGTATTTCCCGGAGAACCGTTGGTGAGAGTCCATACGACACTCATCGAGGCCCAGCTTATAGAAGGATTGCTGCTTAACAATCTCAATTTTCAGAGCCTCATTGCAACCAAGGCATCGAGGATGTCCTTGGCGGCAAACCGGGGATTGCTGATGGAATTCGGCTTGAGACGCGCTCAAGGAGAAGATGGGGCGCTATCAGCCTCCAGAGCCTCCTTCATCGGGGGGTCACAAGTCACCAGCAACACCCTTGCAGGAAGAACCTACGGCATCCCGGTAGCCGGGACCATGGCCCACTCATGGATCATGAGTTTTTCCAGTGAACTGGAATCCTTCAGGTCTTTTGCAAAGCTCAATCCTGACAATGCAGTACTGCTCATCGACACGTATGACACATTGGGGTCAGGCATAGACAATGCCATCATCGTTGGTCTTGAACAGAAGAAAATCGGAAAGAAGATTGGGGTGAGGATTGATAGCGGAGACCTTTCCTATCTACCGAGAGTCATCCGCAAGAAACTTGATGATGCAGGACTTACTGATGCAACAATCGTGGTTTCCAATGATTTGACTGAAGAGATTGTCCAGACGTTGGTGCACGATGAAGTTCCGATCAACAGTTGGGGAATTGGCACACATCTGGTAACGGGAGGTTCCCAATCTTCACTCAATGGAGTCTATAAGCTCGCAGCCAAAGAAGAGAGCGACGGCACCATCATCCCAACCATGAAGATTTCCAATAGTTTTGAAAAGACCACCAACCCTGGCATCAAACAGATCTGGCGCTTCTTTGATAAGGATGGTGGAGCCCTTTCTGATTTGATCACCCTCGATTCCGAGTCCGTGACACCCGGTAAGAACTATACGTTCTACCACCCATTTGCTGAGGCTGATTTCTTTGAGATGAAAAAAGACACGTACGCAACCTGCACAGCCTTGCTTACCAAGAAAATGGAAAATGGTAAAAGAATCGGGGAGAAGCCGACGCTTCAAGCGATCCAGAAATACTCATTTGCCTGTATAGAATCTTTTCACAAGAGTTATCTCAGGCAGATCAATCCTCATATCTATAAGGTAAGTCTCTCCTCCAAGCTCAAGAAACTCAAAATGGAACTATTGGTGAAACAGAGAAGGAAATCAAAAGAAGAAGCGTAAATCATACACGCTTAACAGCAAACCGGAGAACGGTCTTGAGATTCTCCGGTTTCGTTTTTTTCGGATCCGAGAGATAAATCTCCCGATGGGATTCACTGCTTCTCAGCAAGTCGTTTTCAACACAAAATGCTTCCATTTTTTCTATGGAAAGATCCTCTTCCGCATAGCTGCCGATATGCATCATGGTCACACAAAGCCCATCTTCCAATACAGCAAACCGGGCATCCTTGGTCGATATCTTTTTTTTGAAACTACATAATTCGGCAACAGGATGAAACATCTCTTCAGTGACAAACGAAGGTTGGACGATCATGCTTGACCATCTCCAGGTATCTCGGTTCTCAACCTCCAGGGCTGTCCATACCCCCTCCAAGGGAGATACCACAAAATCCCGATACCATGGTTCCTTTGTAAACCCCATCTTCAACGTGTAACTCAATTCATAGAGAAGTTGAACAGCCTTTTCATACGATTCATCAGCAGGGTCCCCTTCTCCATCCACAATGAAATAAGGAAAAGCAGGGACAGAAACCAACGAGGGTTCATTCTTGGGATGATACAGTGACCTATATTCAGATGTTACATCAATGATTCCCATAGCATGTCTCCTTCTAAAGGCAACGAATCACGGCCTCACTGATAGCTTGGGCAACTACCTGCCTCCATTGGGGAGAAACCAATTTGCGGGCATCCTCCTCATTGGTGATGAACCCAACCTCAACAAGTACAGCAGGGATTCGACTGGCATTCAATACATAGAGATCCATTTCTTTCACCCCTCTGTTCCGCGAGGTGGGAAGCTTCTCGGAAAACACTTCCTCAAAGGTCTTCGCTACGACAAGATTCCGGTGGTTGAGGTCTCGATTGAGTTCAAGAAAGCTCTGAGACGAGAGTGTTCCTATGTTCATCAAGGGCGTGTCCTTATTGAGAAGAACTACCCGTTTATCCTGTTTCTTGGTTAGAATCTCAAAACCTGAGGCTTCTTTGCTGGGTGCACTATTGATATGGAGGGAAACGAACAATGCACTGGTTTTAGGAGGAAGTTCTGTAGAATAGGCAATGCGACTGCGTTGCTCAAGAGAAAGGAAGGTATCGTCGTTTCGGGTAAGGATCAGGTACAATTCGGGTTTTGAAACAGCGAGCAAGGAGTAGACACGTTTGGTTATATCCAACGTCAAGTCC
>JAQVVB010000294.1 GCA_028699215.1 Sphaerochaeta sp.
CTCTATCAAGAGCGATGCTGTCGCTTTCCTCCTTCCAAGGGAAGGGAAGCTCTTCATATACCTTCAATGCCTCAGAAACGTTGTTGCCCAACACCAATGCATGGAGATATTCTTCTGCCAGGGCTCGGTCAATATGATATTCAGCGGTCAGACTCGCTCTCTTGTAGTATGCAAGAGCTTGCTGTTCATTGCCGTTTCTTTTTGCAAGTTGTGCTAGGTTTCTGAGGGCAAAACCATCTTCCTTTCCTTCCCAGCATTGTTTTGCTTCCTCTGGTTCATCAAGTTCCAAGGCAAGTATTCCTGCATGATACCAAGCTGATTCGCTTTGTCTGAGCAGAGGATACCACCAAAGAGGAGGACACTGTAAAGGAAGTTCAGTTTTCGCTCGTTCCGGTAGGATTCCACTTTCTAAAAACACTTTCCAACCATGCAACTCATCATCAGGTAGATACTGGAGACTTGCAGGGATTTGTATCTTTGATCGCAACATTTCCAGATATCCCCAACCACTGCCTTGGTGCAAGATTTTCCCAGTTGTCTGAAAACTCTCTTGTTCATAGAGCTTGTCCTTTTCTTCCATGCTTGTAGGAGATATCAAATCATTGATACGGATTTGAAGTTTTTCTTGTACTTGGTCCCATGCCGCATCTGCCTGTAGTGAATCGATGTTTCCCAAGGAACCAAAGAGCTGTGTCCAGTGAATGCTGGATTGAGCGTTTATATATGATCCATGCAATTGCGTTGGTGATAGTCCTGCTTGTGCTTCAAAGTATTCTCCTCCTTCTGGAGAAAGGTGCTGTTGCCAATGCTTGCCACCCCAACCATTACCCCAGCAAAACATCTTACGATAGGGAAGGTTGGGAGTCGATGCATCGAAGAAAGAATTTCCATCTTCATAAAGCGTAGCCTCCCAAGGAAGCGATGTCTGGTTGCACATGAAAAAGTATTCATTGGAATAGGGGAAATTGTTGGGATACGAGACATCAACATCCGGTAAGATCTCCAGATAGGGAAGTTTTCCAAAACCGTACCGCCGTTTGCCTGGCTCTACCGTTGGATCAATATAAATGACCTCATCGGTACTTGCAAAAACACGGGTCTTTTCAGTTTGTCTGAGGGCTGTGTTTGACCAGTAATAAAGAGATGCATCATTGTCTGAAAGATTATAGATGGTCATGTGGGCAAAGAGCAATGCTCCGTCCAAGTGGAAATCAGCTTGGAAATGTATGCCGATGCATCGTTCATATTCATACAATCGAAGGAATTCTTCCCCCTTCGAATCTTTCTGCATGCTTGCATAGATGTCGCTGCACGTAGAGAATGCGTGTCCATATTGGCCGAAGTTCCATTCGATTCCCCCTGCAAACCAACTGTCTCGATTCGCCAGATTTCCCACTTGTAACGTCGAGGTGTTGAACAACAGTTCCTGGTTTTCTGTTTTGTCATAGAGGCTGATCAACCTTCCTCCCAAGGTAGGGAGGAACGTTGCTTTCAATTCATTGTTTTCCAAGATGATGGAAGGAATTTCCGTTTCTTCTCTTTTACGGTCATAGCGATCCTGCAAGTAGTAGGGAAGTACTCGTTTCCCACAGTTTTTCCCTAGGTTTTGTTCATACTTCTCGGGATAGGGCTGCCTGACTTCGACCATCAGGTCATGTTCAGGATTCCTGAATTGGGGAAGGGGATTTTCTCCATGGTTGAGCGCTGCTTTAGTGCGGTACAGACTTGTTGTGATCATCCTTTGATTGCTCCACCGGTAACTCCGGCAATTATCTTCTCTGAAAGGAAAAGGTAGATGATGAATGTGGGGAGGAAGACGATGACCACTGCTGCAAACATACCGGCCCAGTCGCCGATATAACGCATGGACTGGACCATCGAGTACAGTCCGACAGCCACCGGCCGTAAAGAGGTTTTGTTTGCAAAGATGAGAGCCATGAAATACTCGTTCCAAACGGTTATGAAGTTAAAGATTGACACAGTGATGATGCCACTTTGTGCCAACGGAAAGATGATCGCCCAGAAGGTTCTGATCGGACCACAGCCATCTATGGCTGCCGCTTCTTCGAACGTGGTTGAGATGTTCCTAAAGAAACTGATCAGGAAAAAGATGGTGAAGGGGACGTTTATACAAATGTAAAGCAATATGAGAGACGAGCGGGAGTTGGTGATTTGAAGCTTGGTGAACAACCCGAAGAGAGGGAGGATGATCATGATTGCCGGAATGCCAAGAGCAGTCATGAACATGTTCTGCAACATCATATTGGCTTTGAATTTGAACCGGGCAAGAACATACGCTGCAGGGGCTGCCACCAAAATGATTCCTACAATGGAGAATCCCGTATACAGCAGGGAGTTGATGAAATACTTGCCTACATTGTGTTTTACCAGCGCGGTCAAGTAGTTCTTGGGATGGAAACCACTGGATAATAGTTGGTTGGCAAAGATTCCTTTGGACGTTGAAAACGAAGCCACAACTATCCAACCCACTATGATGAAAGTGAAAATACACCAAAATATAATGAGCGCCATGCCGAAACGACTGAACGTACGATTTGCATTTTTCATCGAGTTCTTCTCCTAATACTCAAGGTCGTCACTCTTGAACATGATGTTGGTGACTACAAAGGCTAGAATTACCATGATGCTTAGGATTACCCCAACAGCTGCACCAGAACCGACATTCCTGCTGGTTACCACCTGATTGGCGCCGAATACGCTTTGGTACATATAGACCATGGGGGTGACGGTTCCCATTTCAGGATTCAGTGGACTGAATACTTGTGACCAAACGAAAAATCCTACCACTCCAATCGTCCAGAGTACGATGTTGGTCCTGACTACATCCTTCAACAGAGGGTAGGTGATTTTGGAAAATTTACCCCAGGTGCTAGTTCCCTCAATCGTTGCCGCTTCATAGTAATCAACAGGGATTTTTTCAATTCCGGCCATGAAAATCAACACAAAATATCCGACCATACCAAAACTGTAGGCTATGATGAGGGATGTAAAGACAGTATCTGGAGCTGTCCATTGGATTTCTGCAAGCCTATTCAAGTGGAGCGCAGAGAAAAAAGTCTTGAAAAGACCATACCGAGAATTATACACATAATGGATCCACATAGTGCCCATTGCGACCGCTGAGATGACATTGGGAAGATAGATGACCGCCCTGTAAAAAGACTTATGCTTGACTCCCGATGTCAATGTCACAGAAAAAAAGATTGCAAAAAGGAATACTCCAATACCTCCATAGAGCCAGATTCCTCCAATGTTTTTCATTGAAGCTACGAATAGGCTTTCATTGAGGAGTTCTTTGTAATTTGCGATACCGACGAAACTCCATTTGGATAGGGCATCGGTGATGTTGTCCACCTTGAAAAGACTCATGAAAACGGTTCTCACCGTTGGATAAAAAAATACGATCAAGTAAGACAGGATGGCAGGGGCCAAGAAGACCGCAAGCATGGTTTTGCTTCGTTTCATCTTTGATTCCTTTGGTAGAATTACGTCGGAACCCCTTTTTTGAGGCTCCGACGTATAGACAGAGCGGTTATTTTTTCACTGCAGCAATAAACTGGTCAGCAGTATATTGACCGGCGATTAGCTTGGTGAAAGCTTCTACAAGGACGGGAGTTCTATTTGGTTCGTTCTGGATACCACCAGCCCAAGGATAGCAAGTCGTCAAACTCGTGAACAGTTCTTTTGCTTCGGCAAGTTGTACAGGCCAG
>JAQVVB010000295.1 GCA_028699215.1 Sphaerochaeta sp.
GCATTGTTGAAGTTTGGAGCAGTACTGTCATCATTCAAAAGACTTCCACCCTGCTGGGCGATCATGGACATGAAGAGCCTGCTCAGTGTGTAGGCTTTATAGGTACCGGTTGTGTTGTCGATTGCAAAGCCCCATTTGCCTGTAGCTTTCTTGACAGCAAGAGCTGCCTTGACCATGTCATCTGCACTCTGTGGAATCGTAGTGATTCCAGCTTTTGCAAGCAGGTCCTTATTGTAGTACATGACGATGGGATGGACATCAAACGGCAAGGAATAGAGCTTTCCGTCGAAACGGCAACCATCGAGAGGAGCCTGCTGGAAGTCAGCTAAGGTTGCATTGTCAACCAAGCCGTCGAGGGCCAGCAAAGAACCGCTTGGAACATAGTTCAAAAGGTTCCCTTGGTGTACGACCACCACATCTGGAGCTGTTTTTGCTGCAAGTGCAGTAGTGAGCTTGGTATAGTAGTTGTCGAATTTGACCATGTCGTTTTTCATGACGATTTCATTTTGGGATGCATTGAAGGTATCAACCATTGCATCAAAAAATTCACCGTCACCACCAGTGAAAAGAGACCAGAATGTAATTTCAATCGGTCCTTCCGTTTTTTTCTGTTCTGCAGTCCCCTGTGCAAACACCATGCCAGTGGCAAGCAGCAACACCAGAGCCACTACGAGAATGTTTTTCTTCATGTGAATCCTCCTTGATTTAGAAACACAAATGCGAAAATATCTTCCTAACGGGTGGTCTCTCTAAAGACCAGCCTCGTGGGGAAATCTTTGGTTGAATATTCCAGGTTTGGATCCTGGATATGCTGGATAAGCGTCTCCATTGCAACATAGCCCAGACGGTATTTGGGTACATCGACGGTGCTTAGACTAGGTTGCATGAATTGCGACATGTACAGGTTGTCATAGCCGAAAACCTCAATATCCTGTGGAACCTTCAGGTTGTTTTCGTACAGGCTTTTGAGTACTCCCATTGACAACATGTCATTGAAACAGGCTACTGCGGTGAAGCCCATCCCCCTGTTGAGGGCCTGGTTGGTCAGATAGTATCCATCTTCGATATGGCCGGAAGCCTCGACGATATAGTCGGGGTCTACCTCAAGGGCATTGTTCGCATAGGCTTCAGCCAAACCTGCAAGGCGGTCTGTGGTATTGCTGACCTTTTTGGGACCTGCAATATAGAGGATTTTTCGATGCCCATTGGATATGAGGTGCTCGATGACTTTTCTCTGCCCATCTCGATCGTTATGGAGGATGCTGTGGTTTCCCAGTCCTTCAAGACGTCTTCCCGGGAAAATGAAGGGAATCTTCAGGGAACGATAGAGATCCAGATGTGCAGGGCTGCTGTCGAATACCGGCATCGCAATGATTCCGTCAACTTTCCTGCATAAAAACATCTTGATCAGCTCACACTCTTTCTTGACCGATTCTTCAGTGCTTGCCAGAAGAATATGATAATCAGCCTTACTCGCCATCTCTTCGATACCACGAACCACTTCACTGAAAAATGGGTTGGCAGAATCAGCAGATATGATCCCTACCATCTTGGAGTGGTTGGAACGCATGCTTGATGCAATCGAGTTCGGCATGTATCCCATGTGTTGTGCGGTTTCGCAAATCAATTTGGTCGTCGAGGACGAGATCTTGGCATCACCTCGAAGTGCCCTGGAGACGGTGTTGATTGAGAATCCTGTTGCTTGTGCTATGTCCTTTAGTAGTATACTCACGGGTTAAGGTTAACATAGATAGGTTGGTTATCAAGGAAAATGTGGGTAATAACCCTTGGTTAATCCCAAAAAATAGGATTAACGTTAACCTGTTTTCACATTTCTCATGGATTTTACCATTTTATGGTGTTTCGTAAAGCCGAATGTTTCTATAGGAGAAATACTCGTTTCCCAAAGAGAATGAAAACTCATGTTTACTTATCCAATGGAGCGCCATATAATCCAATCTATGTACAAATCCACGATCAAAGCATGCTATCTGGGGAATTTTGTAGGCGCTCTGACCTGCAATCTGGCTCCATTGCTCTATATAACCTTCATGCATCAGTTCAATCTTTCGTTTGAACAGGTGGGTCGCCTTACCTTACTCAACTTCTTTACCCAGATTGTAGCTGATCTCCTGTTCAGTCGTCCTGTAGACAGATACGGTATTCGTCCTTTCATCACCCTCGGGCATGCTCTTGCTTTTGTCGGCTTGTTGATGCTTGCCTTGAGTAAAATCCTTTTTCCTGTCCATCCCTATTGGGGGTTGATGGTGGCAACGGTGATTTATAGCTGTGGAGGAGGGCTCTTTGAGCTTTTGCTCAGCGCCATCGTACAGAGCATTCCCAATGACTCCAAGGAAGGAGCGATGAGTTTGCTTCACTCCTTCTATGCTTGGGGATTCATCGCGGTGGTGGTTGGCACAACGGTTATGCTCAAATTTTTTGGAAACAACAACTGGATGTTCGTCGTGTTGATCTGGAGTGTGCTACCCCTCATAAATTTCTTCAATTTCCTTCGTGTTCCTCTGGCTCCCGCCATACCGGAAGAACACCGCACCAAAATTCGCGAGCTTATAAAATCCCGATATTTCCTGATGGTTGTTTTGGGTATCGTAGTCGGTGGAGCTACAGAGGTATCCATGTCACAATGGACCAGCGCGTTTGTTGAAGCTTCCCTTGCTCTTCCCAAGGCAGTGGGGGATTTGCTTGGGCTCTGTCTGTTTGCACTCTTCTTAGGGATTGGGAGAGCTGTTTATGGAAAATATGGCAGTCGCTATGATGTGTATAGGGCCATGTTTGCGGGTTCTTTGCTCTGTATCGTCTGTTATCTGGTGGCGTCTCTGTCACCTTGGCCTTTGGTTTCCTTAGCAGCCTGTATACTCAGTGGGTTGGGATGCAGTCTGCTCTGGCCTGGTTCTGTCGTAAACGGAGCAAAACGGTTTCCTTTTGCAGGAGCCTCCATGTTTGCTCTTCTTGCAGCAGGTGGAGATACAGGAGCTGCAATAGGTCCTTGGCTCATCGGTTTGACCGCAGACATCAATCCTACCTTGGTGAAAGGTTTTCCCTGGTTGCAGCATCTCCCCGATAAAGAAGCAGCTTTGCGTAGCGGGATGTTCATTGGAAGCATGTACCCGGTTCTCATGGCACTATTTTTGCTGTTGATGCGTCACTATAAGAAGAAGGAAGAAATACAGTTTCTTGCCTGATCAGACCCCTTTGGGTTTGTTTCGCTTTGATACCATGGAGAGAAGGTCATCGGTCGAACGAAGCCTTCGGCTGATGTCCCGTGCCAGATTGAGGATGAGCATCGTATAGGTCTTCAAATGCGTAGTCGATAATCTGTACAGATCCTTGTTGGAAAGGGTGATGACCTTCGTGTCGGTAAGGCAGATGACCGAAGCAGCGCAGCTTTGGATATCGATCAGTTCCATTTCTCCAAAGGAATCGCCTGTATGAAGATTTGTGATGATACGTGGGGCCTTGTCTTTATCTGAGGCGTATTTCTGAATGGCAACTTCCCCTTCAACAATGAAGTATACACTGTTGTTTGGTTCACCTTGACGGAGGATGCAGGTCCCTTTAGGGTAGACCCTCTCATCGAGATACGAGTGGATTTCTAGAAGTTCTTCTTCCGTCAATCCTCCGAACATGCTGTGTTTACATAAGAAATCATTCTCTATGGTGCATTCACTCATACCCAATCATACCTG
>JAQVVB010000296.1 GCA_028699215.1 Sphaerochaeta sp.
CGAAGTGCCCTGCGCCACCTTTGCCTATCCAGTCAAAACAAGGGGTGTCGTCTATTTTTGCAGAAATTGCCTGAAACATGGGCTTGATGGACTGCCAGGCAGCGGGTGATCCTCCAGGCATGATGGAAGGACCCAACAACGCGCCCTCTTCTCCTCCTGAAACACCCGTTCCTATATACAAAAGCTTGTTGCTTTCAACGTAGGCCTGTCTTCTTTGCGTGTCTTCATAGTTGGAGTTCCCTCCATCTATGATGATGTCTCCCTTTTCAAGCAGAGGAATGAGGGCTTCAATGGTCTCGTCCACTGCCTGTCCGGCTTTCACCATCATCATCACCTTGCGGGGTGTTTCCAAGGAGGAAACCAATTCTGCGAGCGTGTGGGTTCCGATGATGCTTTTGCCCTTTGCTCTTCCTTCAATAAAGGAGTCGACTTTTTCGGTGCTCCTGTTGAATACTGCTACACGAAAGCCTTTGCTGGCCAGATTGAGAACCAAGTTCTCTCCCATGACTGCAAGACCGATTAATCCAATTGACGCTTTCATACGTTTTTCTCCTCATCAGGTACGTCTTTTTGCGATGACATTTCTCATTTTATTCAGGTTCTCAACGCCTAGGTCTTTCATTCTTTCCAGAATTTCTACATAGAGTACGTCGATGATGGTCAGTGATACGATTCGTGAAGAAAAGGATTCAGCTACCAAAGAGCTGAGACTTGTTGATACATGCAATACAAGATCTCCCATTCTGGCAAGCGGGGAGCGGTTATGGCTGGTCAGAACGATGATGGGACATCCATTGTTTCTGAACTCCTCTGCCAAAGCAAGGGTGTCATGGCCGGAACCTGTATGGGAGATGATCAGAGCGACGTCTTTTTCATCTGCTTGGGAAGACAACATCAGCTGCATATGGAAGTCAGATGCATAATTGCAGGACAAACCTGTTCTGATGAATTTATGGTAGGCGTCGAGGGCTATGATGTTGGAACCACCCAGGCCCATAAGATAGATGTTCTTCGCTTCAGACAGCAATTTGCCTGCTTCTTTTACGGCAGTACGGTCGAGACAGTTATAGGTTTCATTCAGGGTTTTCTTGGCATTGATGAAGACAGTATCGATAGGATCTTCTTGATCCGACACTTCTGTTTCAAAAACCTGTTCGTTGGATGGGATGGTTTCGCGTGCCAAGGCAATGCGGAAGCGCTGATAGCCGGTATACCCAAGCTTTCGTGCAAATCGGACCATGGTGGATTCACTGGTGCCGATTCTGTCAGCAAGCTCTTCGATGCTTGGATTTACTGAATCTTTCGGGTGCTCCAGGATGAAGTCGGCAATTTTCTTCTCTTTGATGCTCAAACTGCTGTACTTGCTTTTGATGGTATAGATGGCACTCACTTCGGTCATGATCTCTCCTCTGGTTTCCTTTTACTCTAGTATAGTGTGAAATAAATATTCATGCAATTAAAAATAATATTCAATTTTATTTTACATACAGGCAAAAACGGTTATAATAAGACAAAAGGATTGAAGGATACTTGCGAAAAAAAGGAGAATGAATAATGAAGAAACGGAATTTACTTCTTGTGCTCTTTGTGTTGCTAAGTCTGGTAGGCTCAGTGTTTGCCCAAGGCACCGCTGAACAAAAAGCCCCTCAGGAAATTCGTGTGTTGTTGGCCAACCACCCCTATGGTGAATTGCTGAAGACCAAGATTCCCGAATTTGAAGCTCAAACCGGCATCAAGGTCAATTACGAAAGTCTGCAGGAAAGCCAGCTGACCAACAAGTTGACCACCGAGTTTGCCACCAACTCTTCCACCGTTGATGTATTCATGACCCGCCCCCTGCAGGAAGGGTTGATGTTCATGAAGAATGGTTGGTACCAGAGTCTGGATGCCTATGATTTCTCTGATTATCCTGCCAACTCCGTTGATATCGGAAGAAAGGACGGCAAGGCCTACATCGTACCCTTGGTAACTGAATGGCAGGTTCTCTATTACAGAAAGGACCTGCTCAAGAAAGCCGGTCTTTCTGTTCCCACTACCTTTATTGAGCTAGAAGCTGCTGCCAAAGCCATGAACAAGGATGGAGTTGCAGGATTCGCATCAAGAGGTAAGGGGGCTGCTGCAGTGACCCAGCTTTCAAGTTACATCTATAACTATGGTGGACTCTACCTTGATGGTGGCAAAGCCGTATTCAATAGCCCTGAAGCACTTGAAGCCATTCGCTTTTATGGAAGGATGCTCGGGACGTATGGTCCTCAGGGTGTAACCAGCATGTCTTGGGAAAACATCATGCCGGTGTTCCAAGCTGGAAAAGCTGCCATGTGGACTGATGCTTCGGTTTTCTATGGCCAGATTGTAGATCCGACCAAGACTCAGATTCCTGCATCGGACATCGGTGTTGCCCAGCTTCCCAGAGGTCCCAAGGGAGATGCTCCCTTCATCGTAGTCTCTTGGGGTATGGCCATGTCTTCAAAGTCCAAGAACCAGGATGCTGCCATGAAGTTCCTCGAATGGGCGAACAGCAAAGAGCTTGCGAAAACCGGTATGCTTTCCAACATCACCATGGCTCGCGATTCTGCTTGGGCCGATGCTGAAGTGCGTGCGGTCATGAATCCTGGTTTGGTTGAAACCCAGGCTCATGCTGCTAAGAATGGGTACCCGTTCGACCGTCCGTTCATGAGTTCTGTCGGCCAGGCAAGAGACCTGATCGGTGAAGTGGTCATCGAATCCATCAATACCAAGGGAACTTCTGCCAAACTTGCATCTCTTGCTTCGGAGAAGGCCAAGGCCGTTGATGCATTGCTGAAGACCGACGGTGAATACGGAATGTAGTTTTCCATTACTGTTTGTAGGCCGGCCGGAATGTTCTCGGTCGGCTTATTGTACTAAAAGGAGCTTTTCTATGATCCGACAAGGTTTTTTCGAGAGGAATCTAAGGTATTTGTTTCCCCTCCCAGCACTGCTTTTCGTGGTGGTGCTTATGGTCTTTCCTGTCTGTTACACGTTGTTTCTGAGCTTCACTGATTGGACCCTTACCAGTGGAAGACCTCTCAGTATTGTCGGTCTGAAAAGTTATCTTGTTGTATTGAAGGAACCTCGATTTTTAGAAGCCTTGGGCCGAACATTCTATTTTACGTTTGCTGCTGTCATCGTGGAAACGGTGCTCGGCACCTCCTTGGCTTTGATCCTCAACAGGTCTTTCAGAGGTAAGGGAGTGGTGAAGACGCTTTTGTTGCTTCCCTTGGTCGCCACCCCTGTTGCAGTAGGCATCGTATGGAATCTGTTCTACGATCCAACCATCGGAATTCTCAATTATGTGCTCAGCATCCTCAAGCTTCCACAAAGCGGGTGGGTTTCAGAATCGAAAAGCGTCATGCCTGCCTTGATCATCGTGGATATCTGGCAATGGACGCCGATGATAACCATCATCGTCCTTGCTGGTCTTGCCGGGTTGTCTTCAGAGCCGTATGAGTCAGCCAAGGTTGATGGTGCCAATGCGTACCAAATCCTTAGCAAAATAACCCTTCCGATGCTGATGCCCACCATACTCACTGCCGTCATCCTTCGGTCGATCGATGCATTGAAAACCTACGACATCATCTATGCGATGACGGGGGGAGGTCCTGGGTACTCCTCTGAGAACCTGAACATCCTTGCATTCAAGTATAGCTTCGAATATTTCAGAATGGGACAGAGTGCGGTCATGC
>JAQVVB010000297.1 GCA_028699215.1 Sphaerochaeta sp.
GGCATTGACGATATCAACCTGCAAAAAGGCAAAGGTTATTCCCACTGCCAAAGCATCGATGCTGGTTGCAATGGAGAGCATCACCAGTTCTTTTATATCGATTTTTTCTACAGTTTCCACCGGGCATGTGGGATCTTCTGTGACTGAGTCGTAGAGCATCTTGCCTCCGATGAATCCGAGCAGGATGAACGCTATCCAGTGGTCGATGCTGGTGATGTACTTTTCAAATTGTAACCCCAGCGACCAACCGATGATCGGCATGATGGCTTGGAAGACTCCGAAAAAAAGAGCTATGAGCAGGGCTTGCTTGTAGTTGATTTTTCGCATTCTCAATCCTTTGCACAAAGATACCGCAAAGGCATCCATTGCAAGGCCGACAGAAACAAAAAGTAATTCAATGATTCCCAAACTGAGCTCCCCTAAGACGAATGACGCCAGTATAGGCATTTTGATGAGGGAATTCAAGATTTGTAATTATTTCTAAATCCAATCATATAATGAAAAAACACGCTTCAGGCTCTTGCTATCTTGGCTGATTCTGGTAGTCTTATAGGCGTAGAGAGCAAAATATTCTGATTATTCTTCACTCCTGTTGGAAAAACAACATATTTCTCTTGTGTAGGGAAGTATTCTGATATTGTTGGAAATGCCAAGGAGGCTCTAGTTCATGATTAAGAATTTTCCAGTTTCTACGGTTCTCGACTTTGCAGATCAGGTTTCCTATCAAGAGGGCCAGGTCGTCAGTAAAACCCTTGCCCAAGACAAAAATCATAGTCTTACCGTCTTTGCCTTCGACAAAGGTGAAGAAATCAGCAGCCATGCAAGTGATGGGGATGCTTTGGTCATCGCCCTCGATGGTCTTCTTGAAGTAACGATCGATGAACAGAAGTATATGCTCAAGAGTGGGGAGTCAATCCTTATGCCCGCTCATCGCCCACATGCCGTATTTGCACCAGAACGATGCAAGATGTTTCTGGTAGTCATCTTTTAATGGAGGAGAGAATAAAAATGGATAACAAGATGTTTTGCTATCAATGTCAGGAAACTGCAAAAAATGTAGGGTGTACTGTGATGGGTGTCTGCGGGAAAACCGCGGAAACTGCCAATATGCAGGATCTCTTGATCTGGGTGACCAAAGGCCTGAGCCAGGTGACCACCCTTCTTCGCGCCGAGCATAAGAGCGTGGGCAGTGAGGTCAATCACCTGGTCACCTTCAACCTGTTCAGCACCATCACCAATGCAAATTTTGATGAAGATGTCATCGTTGACAGGATTCGCCTGACTATTGCCATGAAGAAGGCGTTGCTCGAACAACTTGGTACTACAAATGGTCTCAGTGATGCAGCGCTTTTCGATGCTACAGACAGAGCTGTGTATGAAGATAAGGCAAAGACTGTTGGCGTTTTGAGTGAGAAAAATGAGGACATCAGAAGTCTCAAGGAACTCATTACCTACGGACTGAAGGGTGTAAGTGCTTACAGCAAGCATGCAAATACATTGATCAAGGACGATGAAAAGCTTGATGAATTCATTCAGAAGGCACTTGCTGACCTGCTTGAAGAAAAGAGCGTGGATGAACTGGTGTCTCTCACCCTTGAAACCGGCAAGTGGGGTGTTGCTGGCATGGCTCTGCTCGATGAAGCGAATACAGCAGCCTATGGCAATCCTGAAATGACCAAGGTCAAGCTTGGCGTAGGAAAGAATCCCGGCATACTGATCAGTGGACATGATCTCCGTGATCTCGAGATGTTGCTTGAGCAGACCCAAGGTACCGGCGTCGATGTCTATACGCACTCTGAAATGCTTCCTGCCCATTACTATCCTGCGTTCAAGAAGTTCTCCAACTTCTATGGCAACTATGGTAATGCTTGGTGGAAACAGAAACAGGAATTTGCTTCTTTCAATGGACCCATCTTGATGACAACCAACTGTATCGTTCCCCCTGATGCGTCTTATATGGATCGTATCTTCACCACAGGAGCAACAGGCTTCCCTGGTGTTGAACACATCCCAGGCGGAATTGGAGATCACAAGGATTTCTCAAAGATCATTGAACTTGCCAAAACATGTCCTGCTCCGACAGAGTTGGAGTCTGGAGAACTGGTAGGAGGCTTTGCCCATAACCAGGTCTTTGCTCTCGCAGACAAAGTGGTGGATGCAGTGAAGAGTGGGGCGATCAAGAAGTTTGTGGTCATGGCAGGTTGTGATGGAAGACAAAAATCCAGAGACTACTATACTGAGTTTGCAAAGGCCCTTCCCAAGGATACCGTCATCCTTACCGCCGGGTGTGCAAAGTACAGGTACATCAAGCTGAACCTCGGAGATATCGGAGGCATTCCTCGCGTACTTGATGCAGGTCAGTGTAATGATTCCTACTCTTTGGCTCTCATTGCTCTCAAACTGAAGGACGTGTTCAATCTTGCTGACATCAACGAGCTTCCTATTGCCTATAACATTGCCTGGTATGAGCAGAAGGCGGTGATCGTTCTTCTTGCCCTGTTGTATCTTGGCGTGAAGAACATTCATCTCGGACCTACACTTCCTGGTTTCCTTTCACCCAATGTAGCCAATGTGTTGGTTGAGAATTTCGGTATTGCCGGTATTTCATCGGTTGAGGATGATCTGAGCATCTTGGTCGGTTAATCCTGACTGGTTTCCATCAAAAGAGAAGGCCAACCTTGAACGGTTGGCCTTCCATACGCTATAAACAATTCTTGCTAAAAATACCAGCGTATCGCAGCCCAAGCCATGGTGTTTTTCTGATAGGAGCCGAACATTCCATCTTCGTCGCCTACAAAGAGTTCGAGTCCTCCTTCAATTAAAACTCCATCGCTGAGGCTATAGGAGAGAGAAGGGCGGATGAGGGCATTCAGAGGCACAGTTTCCACATAGGCAAAGATCTTTGCAGTGAGCCTATCATCGAAATACGTATCCTGTACCCTGAAGGTGACGGTGTGGGCAAACTCCTGAATTGGTTTCATCTGTACACGAAGGTTGTCGTGATGATCATGGGTATAGGTAAGCAGATATTGAATCGAATACTGTGCTCCAAACAGATTCCAATCAAATCCGACCAAGCTTTGAACTTGATGGTGCTTTTCAATCGATACTTGGGGAGGATTGAATGTATTCATGGGTTTGTCTATAGCCAAGGCACTTTCAAATCGCACGACTGTTGAACCGATGGAAGTGTTCATACTTCCACCAAAAAAGAAATAGCGTTCGTATCCTTGATCGATCGTGGCAGTAGGGGGAGCAATGGTGATTCCTGCCACCAATGGCTCGTCTGTCCATGTATACCCGCCGTTGAGCTTCCAGTTGAGGGCGTTGCTGAAGTGCCCGAGAGAGAGAAACAATTCACTGTTTTCAAGCGCTGAAGATACCGGGGTAGGGTTGTTGATAACCACATCAGTCACCGTTGGGGGTAGGGAGAGATTCGGTTGTTGGGCCCATATGGAATCCTGGTCCGGTAGTGATGATGGAATGAAATGAGTCACCCAGATGGCTTCAAGGGTATAGGAATCCAAATATAGATCCATCTTGACTGCCGGAACAGCTTTTCGGATTTCTGAAAAGTCTGCAAGGATGAACGAGCGCATATCTCTCGGACTGACGATATCGGTTATGAAAGCCCCTTCTGCCTCGCCCCAGATGATGGTCTGCTTTCCCACCCTCAGATCGATATTTGAAAAATAAAAATCAA
>JAQVVB010000298.1 GCA_028699215.1 Sphaerochaeta sp.
TTCCAGGTTTCATCATCGCTTCTCTTTTCATGATTGTCTTCAGCTTGCTGGAAAAACATCCTGATGAAGCCATGTTTGCTGATTTCGATGCGTTTACACATATCGAAGACTGATTCATTTTTCATGCATTCGTGAAAGGCTGTACAATCTCGTACAGCTTTTTTTTTCATCTTTCCCTGATGCTTTGTTTGTTCTTTCCTCAAGCCTACTTGACCAAGTCAAGAGATATCTTTAGCATTACGTCATTAATCCAGCTTTTCAGTAGGATATTTTCTGTATAGGAGGCGGCACTATGAATTATATGTCAATGACAACAGATTCAGCAGACAGTATGATGTGCCGCCAGGCATAACATACCAAAATCACCATCAAGCCAATTGCATTGAAACCTAATGAAGTTTGTTGCCATGTGCAAAAAACCTCTAGGGCTTCGAATCCCAAATCGTATGCCGAGATCCAAGGAAATATCATGAAACGAGCACCCCACCCCAGATGTGGTTCTGTCAAAGACCGTATGTGAACAACCTGTACATGAATTCATCATCGTCATGTTGTCTATTCTTCCATGCTTCAAAATGGAAAGAAAACCATACCCATCTTCAAGGAGCCCTTCTATGAGCGTATCTAAAAAACTACATTTCGAGACACTGCAACTGCATGTAGGACAAGAGACTGCAGATCCAAGCACAGACGCACGAGCAGTACCCATCTACCAGACCACATCCTATGTTTTCAAAGACTGTGCCCAAGCCGAGGCACGATTCAACCTTAGTGAAGGCGGAAACATCTATGGGCGGTTGAACAACACGACCCAAGAAGTATTCGAAAAAAGGATCGCAGCATTGGAAGGAGGTATCGCAGCATTGGCGGTTGCTTCTGGAGCTGCAGCCATCACCTACTCTTTTCTCAATCTGGCCCAAGGGGGAGATCATATCGTATCCGCAAAAACCATCTATGGAGGATCCTATAATCTCCTGTCGAACACACTGCCTCTCTATGGAATCACCACGACATTTGTAGATGGGGATGCTATCGAGAATTTTGAACGAGCGGTCAAGCCCAACACCAAAGCCATTTTCATTGAAACGGTAGGAAACCCCAACGCCACCCTGATCGACATCAAAAAAGTTGCAGACGTAGCACACTCCCATGGAATCCCCTTGGTGGTGGACAATACGTTCGCCACCCCGTTTTTGGTCAGACCCATCGAGTATGGAGCTGATATCGTGGTTCATTCCGCAACTAAATTCATCGGAGGCCATGGAACCACCTTAGGTGGAGTCATCATCGACAGCGGAAAATTCGATTGGGAAGCAAGTGGAAGGTTTGATTCTCTGACCAAGCCAAATGCAAGTTACCATGGCATAAGCTTTACCAAGACAGCAGGAGCTGGAGCCTGGATCACCAAAGCACGTACAGTGATTCTTCGTGACACAGGAGCCGCCATATCACCCTTCCATGCCTTTTTGTTTCTACAAGGGCTGGAGACCCTATCACTGAGAGTGGAACGTCATGTTGAAAACGCACTCAAGGTAGTCTCTTTCCTTGCAACACATCCAAAGGTTGAACTGGTCAAACACCCCTCCCTACCTGACAATGCTCATCACGCACTGTACAACCAGTACTTTCCCAACGGAGGAATATCCATCTTCACCTTCAACATCAAAGGAGGAGAGCAACAAGCAAAGGAATTCATCGACCATCTTAAGATATTCTCCTTATTGGCAAATGTTGCAGATGTCAAATCCCTGGTCATCCACCCTGCCAGCACCACGCACGCTCAATTGAACGCACAAGAGCTTGCAGAACAAGGAATCCAGGGCAATACCATCCGCCTCTCCATCGGAACTGAACACATCGAAGACATCCTTGAGGATCTTTCCCAAGCGTTTGATGTTGTCTGACACCAGAACCTACTGTCACACATGATTTTTGTGACAGTAGGTTCCCTAGCATTTGCAACAAAGGAGCAAACCATGCCGGTGACCATCCAAGACACACTCCCTGCCGCAGAAACACTTGCCCAGGAAAACATCTTTTTCATGACCAAAGAGCGGGCCGTCAGACAAGACATCAGACCGCTGCAAATTGCACTTCTCAACCTCATGCCCAACAAATCGACAACAGAAACCCAGTTTCTCAGACTTTTGGGCAATACAGCACTACAGGTGGAGGTGACATTTCTTTGTACGGGGACCTATACTCCGAAACATACCGATACGTCATACTTGGAAACCTTCTACAAGACCTTTGAGGAAGTCAAAGACCAACAGTTTGATGGACTGATCGTCACAGGAGCCCCTATCGAAACGTTGGAATTTGAAGAGGTGACGTACTGGAACGAATTGGTGGAAATTCTCAACTGGGCACAAGAGAATGTCTACTCTTCCCTGTTTGTCTGCTGGGGGGCCCAAGCCGCACTGCATCATTACTATAAAATCGGCAAGCAGAAACTGGAGAAAAAATTGTCAGGAGTATACTCCCACACACTTCTGGATCCACATCACACACTGGTTCGGGGGTTTGACGACGAATTCGATGCGCCGCATAGTAGGCATACCACGGTAGACCTTGAAGCTGTCAAAGCAATAGAAGAGCTCATCGTGCTGGGCGAATCACCAGAAGCCGGATTATATCTGGCATCAAGCAAGGATGACAGAAAGGTATTCATCACAGGACACTGTGAATACGACTTGTATACCTTGGATGCTGAATACCAACGAGACAGGGAAGCTGGGATGTGCCCAAGTCTTCCGTATCGGTACTATCCAAACGATGACAGTACAAAGAAGCCTTCATCAACCTGGAGATCCCATGCGCATCTGTTGTTCAACAATTGGTTGAACTACAGCGTGTATCAGGAAACTCCTTATTGCATTGGAGAACTTACAGCTAGTCGAGAAGCAGGGCCATGGAAAGACCATCGTGAAACTGGCCGTCAATGAACAACATGCGAAAAACCCTGCCCTCTTCTACGAAAGAAAACCTGCGGTAGAGATCGATGGCCCGTTGATTGTCCACTCGTACCTTCAGTTCAATTTTGCGTATTCCTGTGGAAGGGTTTTTTGCCCAGTTCAGCATCTTTTCCATGAGAGCAGAAGCCACACCTTGTCCCCAGTATGCTTGTAATACGGAAATGCCCATCTCCGCACAATGGGCGACCCGGGGTCTTGAGGGTGCAGTGAGGCTGAGGCTTCCAATGATCGTATCCCCCTCAAGAGACAACAAGCACAGGTTGTTATGTGATTGGGCTGTGGTATCAAGAAATTCAGATTCCTGCTCGATCGTGAAGCTCAAACCTTTTTCATCGATGGTGAGGTTATCACTCTCACCCCCAATTGTTTTAAGGTAGGTAAGGAAAGCTTCTGCATCAGCTTTGCAAGCTTCGCGAATCACCCTGTGTATGGTTTCCATTTCACGCACCAAGCACTTCGACACATAATATCGTCATTGCATCCCTTAAGGAGGCAATCGTTGCATCGTCGATGAACGCAACTTCATCTTTCCCACCAACTCCTGCAGCCCAGTTTATGCTGTAGGCAAGAGCAGATACCTTGATTCCCGCTTCCCGAGCCAATGCGACTTCTGTAGCACAGGTCATACCCACCACATCAAACCCCATGGTCTTGAAAAAGCGTATGTCCGCGGGAGTCTCCAACCTCGGCCCGTTTGTACAGACATAGACCC
>JAQVVB010000299.1 GCA_028699215.1 Sphaerochaeta sp.
CTCTTTGGGCGGTGGGGTCGCCGACATCGATCTTTGAAACATTGATGACATCAGCAGGACTCCAAAAATACCCTACTCCCCATTTGACTGTATGCTTGCCAAACCGGAAGAACAATTGGTCATTCCAGGTTTTATCTGCAAAGAGTTCAAATAAAGAGGTGTTCTTAGTAAACGGCCAAGAAGATTTCAAAGCTCCATAAAAGCGAGTGTCTTCATCAGGACGTGCATCGAAAAACAGCTTTACACCTAGATTGATGTCCAAAGAATCAACAGGATCAAAAGAGGAGGAACCGAAGTCGGTCCACCTCCAGGAAGGAGAGAGGGAACCTGAAAAACTCCCCCCTATCCTAACCTTTTCAGATGTCAAAAAACTGCTTACAGCAGAGCCTGTTTCACTCTTTTCAACATATTCGATTCCACCAAGTTCATCACCGAAAAGAGCATCTTCATCAAAGGAAAAGAGTGCATCCTCATCAATATACCCTTCATCTTGGGAATAGAGGGTACCACTGCAAAAAAGAGTGACCAGTATGAGAAGAGATGCCGTACATGTATGTTTCATAGCTACCTCTTATCAGTTCACTTGTTCTAGGAACGCTTTGGTAAAGACTTTATCGGGAAGCGTCTCCAAAGAAATTTCCGACATGGTGATCTGACTTTTCTCTCCTTTGTTTATCTCATCGATGATAAGCATCTGCGAAGGAAAGTACTTCCCTTTGCCTATTGAAGCATATTTTGGGTAGTATACCGTTCGCATCAGTCGTCCTGAAACACTCAGATACTCCTGCTTCAGTACAAGAGGCAAATCCTTTCTGATATACAGACTAAGCCTCTCATACGTCACTTCATTATGTTTAGCCTTAAGATTGATGATCCAAACCGGAATCTTGCCAAGCTTGCTTTCACTGGTGGATTCAATAGCATAGTCATCAATGGTCGTATCCTTGTTGAAGTCATCGTTGACAGCTTCCGAATCGGAAAGGGCTTCCTTCATACTGGAGTGGTTGAACTTCCGGCTGGTTGGATCATAGAAGAGAAGATTGTCTCCTTCCATGAGATACCCTTGGCCTTTATCCGCTTCAGGAAGCTGAATCAGAATCAAGGATTGGTCCTTGCTGTCTCTACGGAACATCCGAATCTGTGAAACCGTCTGCTTCTTTCCAGGTTGATCGGTCACAATCGTAAAAACGCTGGAGAAGTCCATATCGTCGAAGGTTGAGACTTCATCAACCTCTTTGATCATTTTCTCGAAATCTGGTGCATCTGCTGCCATCAAGGGGAAGCTGATGCATCCCACAAGCAAGCAGAGCACTATCCCTTTTCCATATCTTTTCATACAAATCTCCAATGAATACTACTTATTTCGCCCAACGAAGTGCGTCTGCAGGGACAAGACGCGATGCCTTGCGGACAGGACGATACGCTGCAAGCAACGTCAACAAGAGAACCACAATACAATGGACAAACATCGTTCCCATTTGAGGAGAGAAGGAGAAATGTCCATGATTCAAAAATAAGGAAAGCACGGTATCTTCGCCGAAGTTGAACAAAGAAACAACGAACATCACCACTCCTGCTACCAGCCAACCTACAATGGTGCCTCCAATTGCAAGAAACGAGGCTTCCAGGAGAAATAGTTTTTTTACCGACTTCTTCTGCATCCCTACCGCCCTCATCGTCCCTATCTCCTTGATGCGCTCAAACATCACCATACGGAACGTGTTGGAAATTCCCACCATGATTATCAAGAACAGCACAATGAGAATCGTAGTGGACATCATGTTGATGACCCCCACGATATCCTCCATGAACGATAGGGTGTCATAGATGGAGTAGACACGATATTTCACCCCATCCCATGTGGTGTCTTTTGCCTGTTTCTGCAATTTGGTGAACCGTGATTGCATGGAAGTCGAGCTGGTGGATACAGAAGCCAATTCTTCAGGACTCAACTCAAATACCTGTGCTTTAGTCTTTAAAACCTGAGCAAGCTTCGCAGTTTCCGCTTCCGCTCTGCTCATGTCATCCAACATCACCGTAAAGAATTCGTATTCATCGGGACCAAGATCAAGCAGAGTGTTCAGGTATTTCTGGTTGGTGTACGCGATCATGGAACTGAACATTCCCATGTCCTGACTGATACCAACGAGGGTGAAATCCCCAAAATTCTTCTGCCCTGTCACCGTTCTCAATTCAAATTGAACCTTGTCGTTCAATTCAAGCTTCATTTTCTTGACGATGCCTTCATTGAGCACCAGCATTCCTGGTTCTTCAATTCGATCCCATGACCCTTCTTTGAGTTTAATGCGATCCTGCAACAAGGGTTCTGTAGCAAAATTTACTCCATATATTCCTTGTGCAGTACGTTTACCATTGAATACGATTGATCCATCAGCCCAAGAACGACGCGAAACAGTCTCATATTTGATGTTCGATTCAGCAAGGACCTGGGTAAGCAACTCATCATCACGTATGACTTCAAAGCTCTTTCCACTCTCTGTCTTCTCTACACCTTCAATGAATATATGACCTGCATTCATCTGCGCGATATTCGCAGCCAGGTTCTGTTGAAAGGCCCCTGCAAAACCACTGATGAGCGTGACGATACATACCCCAAAAGCGATGGCACTTCCTAAGAGGATGCTTCGTTTTTTCTGGCGGTTCAGATTTCTAAAAGCTATTTTTGTTAATGTTCCCATGATATCTTACTACTCCGATTGCATGGCTTTCACCGGTTGCACCTTAAGCGCCAAAGAAACCGGGTAGAGATGAGCAAGTAATCCTACGAGGAATACTGCGACAATCGTTACAAGGATGGTGGAAAAACGGGGCACCAGATGCAAAACATCTCCACCAAGCAAGAGTTTGGCAAAACTGTTTTCCAAAGGTATGTGCATGGAGTTCAGGATGAAAAGAACAAGCAAAGAGATTGCTGAACCCAAAAACCCGAAGAAAATCGTTTGCGTCAAGGTCTCTGTGAGGAACATCCTTCTTACGAAAGATCGTTGAGCCCCGAGTGCTCTCATCGTTCCTATTTCCGAAGTCCTTTCGATAATCGATATCAAGAGGGTGTTCATGATGATGATCACACTCACGATGGCGATGATGATGATACAAATATTGAAGATGACACGAACCAGATCAGCCAATTTTCCAACCATTCCTGCTGCACCTTTCCAGTCTGCGGCATGCGCTTCATATCCAGAAGCCTCAAGATACTGATTCATATCAGCAATGACCTTTGATGCATCTTGGGAATCATGCAAATGGATGAGAATGAAATGCCAAGATCCTGTATCGGTTGTGTTGAGGATGTCCCGTTGTTGTGTATCTCCAAGCAGGCTCGCTGCGCTATCATACGCCACATCAGCACTCATTCCGATCGAATCATCTATCATGCCAGAGAACAGATCATCAGAGAACAAATCATCAAGGTCATCACGTTGCAACAGGTTGGTTTGGTCATCACTGAGTTCAATATTCTCATCAATACGCAGGGTCAATCCGGAAAGCACCCTTGCCGTATCGATATCAGTGATTAAGAAAGGAGCTTCTCCAGCCACCTCTCCTCGTTTATACACCCCTACCAGAGAAACCTCCCGAATCCTCATACCGCCGGTAAAACCGGTGAGCAGCAAGGAATCTCCAAGTTTGAACTCTCTATCATATTTTTCATTGAG
>JAQVVB010000300.1 GCA_028699215.1 Sphaerochaeta sp.
GATGAGTTGTTTGAAGAAGCAAAACAATTACAAGTCTCCTGTGCGTTGGTACTGAGCGTATTTGAGCATGGCAGACTCCCGGTGGTGAATTTTGCAGCAGGAGGCATCGCCACCCCGGCGGATGCAGCACTGATGATGCAACTGGGAGCAGAAGGCGTATTTGTCGGTTCAGGGATCTTCAAATCAAGCGATCCAAAGAGACGTGCAAAGGCCATCGTACAAGCAGTAACCAATTATAATGACCCATCGATTCTCTCTGTTGTGTCGGAAAATCTTGGTGAAGCCATGGTTGGTATCAATGAAGAAGAAATTGAGCTGTTGATGGCTCAGCGTGGCCTATGAAGATTGGGGTATTGGCACTTCAAGGTGGGTTTATCGAACATGAACAAGCATTGCAAAAGCTAGGGATATCTTTTTTTGAGATTCGAAAGCTTTCAGATGTACAGCAACCCATGGATGCATTGATTCTTCCTGGTGGAGAGAGCACGGTCATGGGGCAGTTGTTGCATGAAACCAAGTTGTTCTCTCCTCTTAAGACCATGATTGATGAGGGTTTGCCTGTCTGGGGTACGTGTGCAGGCATGATTCTTCTCGCAAAAACCATTGAGGATGAACAAACAAGATATTTTGGAAGGATCCCGATCGCGGTGAAAAGAAATGCTTTCGGAAGGCAACTGGGAAGTTTCCATACAACAGGTGTACTTACCGGTATCGGAGAAATCCCCATGACCTTTATTCGTGCTCCCTTCATCACAGAATCTGAAAAGGATGTGCAGATTCTCGCATCAATACAGGGTTATGGTGTTGCTGCAACCTATAGGAATGTGTTGGTGACTTCGTTTCATCCAGAGCTGACAGAGGATCTGCAGGTGCTCAGGTATTTTTTGGATTTGTTGTAATCGAGATTCCAAAGCAAATAAGGCTGTCTATCAGTCTGATCGTGTATCAGACTGAAAAACAGCCTTACCATTGCATGCTTGCCATGCTTGGCTATTACTTCTTTTCTTTGCGGAAACAGAGGAACCAGTCAAGACAGTACTGCTCTTCACTCTGGTTTTCCATCCGCTCTTTGGCAGTACCACAGGAACCGGCGGTGGGAACAATGACATCCTGTCCAGGTCTCCAGTTTGCAGGAGTTGCTATGTTTTCTGCATCAGCTTTTTGCAATGCAAGCACGACACGCTTGATTTCGTCAAAGTTTCGTCCAGTGGAAGCTGGGTAGAACAAGATGGTTCTCACTATTCCATTGGGATCGATGACAAAGACTGCGCGTACAGCCTGGGTGGTGGATTGGGATTGGACCATGCCATATTTTCTGGCAACATCCATCTTGATGTCTTCGATGACGGGGAACTTCACTTCAACATTCTTCATACCGTTCCATTCGATTTCCTGAATCTTCCTCAACCAAGCAATATGAGCATAGAGGGAATCGATGGAAAGACCCACCAGTTCAGTGTTCAGTGCTTTGAATTCATCTGACATCGAGGCAAAGGTCATGAATTCAGTGGTACAAACAGGGGTGAAATCTGCAGGGTGAGAAAATAGGATTACCCATTTTCCTACATAGTCTTCAGGAAAGTTGATTTCTCCCTGGGTGGTGATTGCGTGAAAGGCGGGGGCCTTATCTCCGATCAAAGGCATGCTAGCTACGTTCTGCATTTCTTCCATGATGTTTACTTCTCCTTAATGGTTGATGTTCTATTTTATGTACTAATAGTACACTGTCTCATTAATAAAAGCAAGTCTTTATTGGTATAAATTATCATTAATAGTTCATCTTCTCTCTTTTTCTCTTTTCCTCCCTTTATAATCCTCGATTCAAAATCCATTTCATCAACCAACCTCTATGAGACTGCCCCGTGCTTCTTTTTTGATGATCTCAGTAAGGACATCGAGCTCTTCAGAAGGTATGTTCCACCGATGCCAGTAGAGAGGCAGAGATACAGGATGCCCCTTAGAAAGGTCCACCAGATCATACAGATCCTTATACTGAAGATACTGATGGTTCGGCAGCATCCCGCACACAGAGCCTTGTCGTATCAACAAAGGAAATTGGTCGGATGAGGGAATGAAATGACTGTTTTGGAATGGATGGGCTTGTTCAAAGAACTGAGAGGCCCAACGCAACAACAGTTGATCATCTCTGTTGTAGTTCAGCTTGGGAGCATGAGAAAAGGTTGTCCCATCGATGCCTTGTGCAAAATGTGTTTGGGCGAATTGCCGAGTCGAGATGAACCGATATTCCATATTCCCCAGATAATCAGTCTTGCATCCTCGAAAAGGGTTTTTCATGGAACTGATGCATCCCATGACCTCGCCGCTTGTCATCAGGGTGTGCGTGACATCCTGATCTGTACACCTGATATCCAGATATCCCCTGTTCTGAGAAAAATACAAACCGGCTACCGAAGAAAACCAGGTTGCCAAACTGTCAGCATTCACAGCCAAGGCCAATACAGGCTTTTGATGTGCGTTTGCCAGAGAGGAACGTTGTAAGAACTCCTGCTCAAGTACACGTACTTTCCTAAAATGTTCCAACATCACTTTTCCAGCATCAGTTACTGTCGGGGGTTGGGTGCGGAGCACCAAGACTTGCCCTGAAAGCTCTTCAAGCTGTCTGATGCGTTGGGTGACTGCCGATTGCGTGATATGCAATGCTTCTCCGGCTTTTTCAAACCCTTGCTCTTCAATCACTGCGGCGAGGGCTTCAAGGTTTCTATATTCAAACATGCTAAATATTAGCATCATTAATATTATATTCAAATAATTAATTTGAATAATCTCTTCTTTTTATCTACCATGGTTGCTATGGAAACACCTTTTTTTACAGGAATGGCGACTGGTGCCAGCTTGATCATAGCAATTGGAGCCCAAAACGCCTTTGTACTTACGCAAGGACTCTGCAAACAGCATCGTTTTGTCGTTGCACTCATTTGTGCCCTCTGCGACGCGGTACTCATCTCTGCCGGAGTTGCAGGTATGGGCAGTCTCATTGAACAATCCCCTAGACTGATGAGCATAGCCTCCGGGGGCGGAGCTCTTTTTTTGTTCATCTATGGTCTGAAAAGCTTGTACTCTGCAGTACGATCTGACCAAGGTTTACAGGAAACCAAAACCCACACCACCAGAAGCAGACAAGTGATACTTACAACCTTGGCGATTACGTTGTTGAACCCGCATGTCTATCTTGATACCGTAGTCCTCTTGGGAAGCATCAGCGCCACCTTTGCAAACGAAGGCCGATATCTTTTTGGAGCAGGTGCGATCAGCATGTCTTTTATCTGGTTTTTCACCTTAGCCTATGGATCTGGATTTCTTGCACCACTCTTTAAAAAACCCATCACCTGGCGCATTCTGGATATCCTGATTTTCCTGGTCATGTGGAATATTGCGTATACATTGTTGATGTTTTCAGGGATTGTTGAAACCATACTGAAGATACTTCAACCATAGAAGGCAGTTCCATGACTTGCACGCAAGATACCACCAGTGAAGCTTTCTGCAACCTGTTCTATCTCTTCAGGACTCCCTTGTGCTATCAGAGTTCCTCCTTGCTCTCCCCCCTCGGGGCCCAAGTCAATGATCCAATCAGCATTCTTTATGACATCCATGGAGTGTTCCACCATGACAATGGTATTTCCTTCATCGGACAAATGCCTCAAGACCTG
>JAQVVB010000033.1 GCA_028699215.1 Sphaerochaeta sp.
CAATTTTTTTAAGGTAGGCAAGGAAAGCTTCTGCATCAGCTTTACAAGCTTCGCGAATCACCCTGTGTATGGTTTCCATTTCACGCACCAAGCACTTCGACACACAATATCGTCATTGCATCCCTTAAGGAGGCAATCGTTGCATCGTCGATGAACGCAACTTCATCTTTCCCACCAACTCCTGCAGCCCAGTTTATGCTGTAGGCAAGAGCAGCTACCTTGATTCCCGCTTCCCGAGCCAATGCGACTTCTGTAGCACAGGTCATACCCACCACATCAAACCCCATGGTCTTGAAAAAGCGTATTTCCGCGGGAGTCTCCAACCTCGGCCCGTTTGTACAGACATAGACCCCAGCTTGTTTCAAACTCCTGTCTCTTTGAAGAAGTTTTGCATTGAGTTCTGCATCAAATGCCTTGTCCATTGATACATGTTGGACCTTCTGCTCTCCACCGGTGAAAAACGTATGCTGTCTTCCCCCACCTGTGAAATCGACGAAATCAGAGAGCACCCCAACTTCCCCTGGTCTCAGACTGTCACTGACAGAACCAACCGCGTAGATACAAATCACTTCGTCCACGCCCAATTGTTGTAAAGCGCTGATATTTGCTCGATAGTTGATCAGATGCGGTGGCGTGGAGTGCAAGGACCCATGACGAGGAAGAAAAACGAGAAACGCGTCTTTCCCTCTCCCCACAAACAACTCGACATCCCCATAGGGAGTCTTTATGACTGATTTTTCTGATGTGATGCCAGGCAAGGAATCGACTCCGGTTCCGCCGATAATTGCTTTCATGAAAAACTCCTCTTGATATGTTGGGGAGCAAGCACTCCCTTCGGTGTGACGATTCCCTGCACCAACGATGAAGGCACGATGTCGAAAGAAGGATACAAGGCTTCGATGTCCTCACTGGTGGTTGGATGGCCCATACATTTTTTCACCTCTCCCCCATCCCGTTCTTCCATTTTCAGATCCTTAAGACCATCTTTGGTCGTATCAGGAGAGATGCAGAAGGCATAGTAGGGAACATGAAAGTAATTGCAGGCGATTGCATTTGCCAGTGTTCCTGTCTTGTTGACCACCGTTCCATCCATACAGACCACATCGCTGGCAGTCATATACATATTCACACGCTTTTCAAATAGGTAATGGGCACCCATGCCATCGGTGATGATTTTTGCATCAATGCCCATTTCCTTGAGGCTGGGAGCGGTCAGATGGGCACCCTGCAAATATGGTCGAGTCTCGCTGACCAATACGGAAATGTGTTTACCCTCTTTTTTTGCATAGGCAAGACTGAGCAAGAACGTGTGTTCGGCAAAACACGTAGTGAGTACGGTATCACCATCTTCCAGCAAGGAAGCACCCATCATTCCCATGGTGTGGTAGATTTGGTCATAGTGTTGCTCGACAGCTCCAACAAGCTTCTCCACCTCCTCAACGAGAGATGTTTTTTGAGCAAACACGATTTGGAGCTGAAAAAGCAACTGTTGCAAGGTTCTTTTCATAGTGGTGTTGGTGGGACGCGCTTCGATTAGAAGGTTTGCCGACCTCTCCATTTCTTGGAAAGAAAAGGGGAGCTTTCCTTGTTCCATCAACCGGGCAACAAACCTGAGCATAGTGAGGGCAACCTGTAAGGGTCCCCCTCCCTGGGTCACCATCTGACGTAACGCTGAGGCCACTTGCTCAACGGTTTCACACCGTTCAAATCGTTTTTCAAAAGGAAAGACCCTTCGATCTCCGATGTACAGGGAATCTGATTCGAGATGGCAGATGTTTTCGGGTCTCAGTACGTAGGGAAGTTCGTGTATCAATTGTTCCAAAATCCTTTGTGGTCGGCGACAATGGCTTCAATGAGTGCCTCATCCTTGACAGGACCCACCACCACCATATCTTTCTGTCCATAGGCAAGCACCCTATCACTGGGAAGGTCAAATGTTGGGTTCTGCTCATCGCTTCCGGTCAGCTGTAATAATTGTGTTTCGGTAATGCCGAAAACAACTCGTCTTACATTGGTCCAATACATGGCTCCGGTACACATCACGCAGGGCTCAGCAGAGGTATATAAACTGCATTCTGCAAGAAATTCCGGGGTATAGAGCTTACCGGCCTTGAGCATCAAAGCTGTTTCTGCATGCATTGCCGGGCCACCTTCGGTATGGTCGTTTTCTTGCTCAAGCAGGATGTTTCCCATCTTATCTGCAAGGAGTGCTCCAAAAGGATGATTTCCCTTTTCTTTTGCCTGATGGGCAATTCGTACGGTTTCATAGAGGAGACGAATATCGTCCTGATTTGCTTCTACTCGGGTGATGACTGGCATATGAACTCCTAGTGGAATCAAATCTATCATGAGTTAGCCAAGTAGGCAACATGAGGCACAAGTTCATAAAAATACAAAGAAATACATATTTCTTTCTATTGTATCTTTTTAGCAAATTTTTAAAACTCTCTTACAGAAAACAGTCATTGACGATAAGGCAAAGAGCACGTACATTTACAGGGTATCGTCATTAAAACAATGGCTGCTAAAAAGGAATGAACATGAACAAAAGCAAAATTACAAAGGTAGTTATGGCACTTCTTGTCATGACCCTCATCGTTGGAAATCTCTTCGCTGCTGGTATCAAGGAAAGTGAGGCTGGCTCACTTACGGTGAGAATCCTCTCCGTTGAAAAAGAAGCCTCATCCTCGATGCTTACCGTACGTTCCAGTGATAACAAAGAATTCACCATATGTGCTGATCGAACCACCGAAAGCAGCTACCCGGTATCAGGTCTTTCAGTTGGAGATTATCTTGAAGTAACACTTGAAGGAAACAGAGCAACGAACATCAGATACATCAATCCGCTGGTATCTCTTGGTGTAAAAGATCTCTCCATCAGTCTGGACAGTGTAACCAGCTTGCAATCGCTGGAGGAACGCTTCAGCTACACCTATGGGTATCTGCTACTTCAGTCCTTTGCATCACAGGGACTCTTCTTCGATGCAGGCTACTATGTGAAGGGTGCTCTTGATGGATATCAGGTATCCACTGGTGCATTGGAAGCAGGATACTATACTCTTGAAGAACTGTATGCAAACATTGAGACCTACCAAAGCACCATCTGGGATGCAGGTCTTGCTGCTCAGGATTTTGGAAAAACCTATGAATCCATTGCACAGGTTGCAACGCTTGCAAAGCCTGAAGAACTTAGTGATGCTTTCAGTTATACCTATGGATATCTGCTTGCATTCAACATGCTTGGTCAGGGCATCGAACTTGATGGAAACCTCTATGCTGCAGGATCTCTTGATTTTGCCTGCAACAACGCTCCAATGATGAATGATACAGAAATGCAGACCGCATTTGCTGAATACCAGCAGAAGGTGGAAGCAGAGTATCAGGCCTATTTGGCAGAAGTCACTGTAACAAATCTGGCTACGGCAAATGAGTTCCTTGATCAGAACAAAGCCAACGAAGGCGTCATCACCACCGACAGTGGCTTACAATATCAAGTGTTGATACCTGCTGAGGGAGCCAAACCAACAGCTGAGAGCACAGTCGAGATCAACTACCAGCTTCAAATGGTCGATGGTACCCTCATCGAGAGTTCCTATGACAGTGGAGCTACTGCACACTTCCCTGTCAGCCAGGTGATTCCCGGTTTCAGTGAAGCCCTGCTGACCATGAACACAGGAAGCGTCATCAGAACCTGGATACATCCTGCTATGGGATATGGCGAGATGGGAACAGAAACCATACAGCCTAATTCATTGTTGGTGTTCGACATAGAGCTGGTCGGAATCGACGAATAACTATTACTTCTCACTCAACACAAGGCCACTTTTGTGGCCTTGTGTTGTATGTATTCAATCTCGTTTACGTTTATAAGTATACGATACTGTTCATACCATGCATCTTTCTCTATACTTTTATCCATGCAGATACAGAAAACCAATTCGCTTATCGACCAAATATATGAGCTTCTCAAGAATCAGATCCTCCAAGGAACTCTGAGTGATGGAGAAAAGCTTTCAGAGAACACCTTGGCCTTTCAATTCTCTTGTTCGAGAACACCGGTCAGAGAGGCGTTGAAAAGACTTGAACAGGATGGTTTTGTCAGCATCATCGCCCATAGCGGAAGCTATGTTCGAGACACGACCATGACCGATTACCAGCAGCTCACTGAGGTCAGAGCCTATCTTGAAGCATTAGCTATTCGTCTGAACTGTGAGAACCATGTGCTGACCGCTCCCTTGGAAGCCATTCTCGATGCAATGGATGAAATCAGTACGGCTACGCCTCTCGATATCCAGGCTTTCAGCAAACTACACTATCAGTTTCATCTGACACTGGTGGAACTTGCCCAAAACGAGTTGCTCAGCCAAACCTACAAGCGGCTCAACCTCAGCAAATCAGCTCTCCTCTTCTCCCAGAATCTCAACAGTAAGGGAATCAAAAAAACCCAAGAGGAACATCGCCGACTCGTAGAAGCAATCAAGGAAGGCAACACAAAAGCAGGAGAGCATTTCATGCTCTCCCACCTTTGGCGAAAACGTGACAGATTCAAGATTGAGGCTGAGTCAGTGTAAAGACCACTTTCTTCACCACGTTGCTTGAACCTACCTGCAAAGAGCTTTTGTAATACTCTCCGGCTTTAAAAATCACAAATCTCCCCTCAGTTGCAATCAGAACGACAGAGGGGTCTTTATCTTCTTGAAGCGAAATGAGTTCTTCCCCTTCCAAGACGATGTGCATCTGATCCTCTCTTGCCTGCTGAATCTCAGCATCTTTTCCATTTGCATACGAAAGCACTTCATACTTGATACCGTCAACAAGATATTGACCTGGTTCATCGTCATGGGGAAGGCTTCTGTCCATTATTCCAATCACTTGCCTCATCGAAGGATAAAGCGGAATATACCACTCCATGGTATCCAACACATCAAAAAGCATCAAATCCCCTTACCGCCATGTTTCTTCATGGTTTTTTCAAACGCTATGATCTGTTCAGCACAACCTTCAATACCAAGTTTGCTGCTGTCAAGGCTCAAATCGTAGGTGCGGCACATGCCCCACTTTCTATCGCTATAGTAGTTATAGAAGTTTGCACGCTGTTTGTCAGCTTTCAGACATGTATCCTCTGCCTTTTTTTCGGCAATCTCGTATACCTTGATCGCCCGCTCAATCCTACTTTCCAGTTTTGCGTGAATGAACGCATTCACAACATGTTCCTTATCACGAAGGATATAGTCGGCACATCGTCCAACAATTACACAAGGGCCTTCTTCAGCAAGCCGTTTGATCGTCTTGCTTTGAATAAGGAACAACTGATCATTGAGCGGCATTTCAGTTACGCCTAGAGCTCCACTGGCCATCGGGTAATTTCCCATCACCAGTGAGTAGAAAATGCTGCTTGTGGCTTTCTCATCTGCATTGGAGAAAAGAGCCTCACTTAAGCCACTATCCTGAGCGCTGATGGCGATCAGTTCCTTATCGTAGAAAGGGATTCCCAATTTCTCTGACAAAAGACGACCAACTTGTCTTCCACCGCTTCCGAATTGTCTGCCAATCGTAAATACTGTCTGTGTATCCATCGCAGGTTCCTCCACTACAGACAGTATATCACAAGGATTTGCAGAATGGGATACCTTACCTACAGTTCCTTACTTGCAACAACAGTCACTACTCATTATGATTTCAAAACATTGTTTCATAAATATTGGAGGCCTTATGATTACCCTGCAAAATGAAAACCTTATCATGCAAATCCATCCGCTTGGGGCGGAACCCCAATCTCTCATCGCAAAAGAGACGGGAATTGAATATCTGTGGGATGGAAATAAAGAATATTGGTTCCGTCATGCTCCTTTGCTCTTTCCCATGACGGGTCCCACAAAAGAAAACAAGATTGCAGTAAACGGCAATGAATACACCATGCCAAACAATGGATTTGCCCGTGACACTGAATTCACGTTGGTAAATAAAACCTCAAATCAGGCAACCTTCATGCTTGAAGAAAATGAAGCCAGCCTGAAAAACTACCCCTACCGTTTCTCTTTGTTGGTGACCTATACACTGCTTGAAGACGGATATCAAGCCAAAGCGGAAATCTTTGCCAAGGAAGACCTGTATTTCACCTTTGGATGGCATCCTGCCTTCAGTTTGAACATAAACGGAGAGGACACTCCTTTAGAAGCCTATCATATTGAGTTTGATGAGTGTGAAACCGCTGATCGGAAATACCCAATCGAAGGTGTCTTTGCGACAGAAAAACACTTCTTGGACAACACAAAGGTGCTTAAGCTCTCCAGAAAAGAGACAGACAAAGGACCTATCGTGTTGAATGGGCTCAAGTCAAAGACAGTCTCCCTGGTTTGTGATACAGGTGACCACGGGGTAAAAGTGGAAAGGGGCAACCTTGACACCTTGGTGTTTTGGACCTGCGCACCGAAACAAGCCCAGTATCTTTGCATCGAACCCATGCACTCTTTTGGAGATACAACCAGACCTTTGGAACTGAAAGACATGAAAGAAGTCCTTTTCCTCGAACAAGGGCTTTCAAAAACGTTCAACAGTACGTTCTTTGTATTCTAACTGAACGACGCCACTACGCGTACAGGAGAGCCATCGCTCTTCTGTACGGAAAGGGGCAATGCAATCAAGGTGAAGGTTGCATCCACCAAAGCTTCCAGATTGCACAAATTTTCCAGTATGAGTCCTTCCTTGGAAAGAATTGCGGTATGAATCGGAAGGCCTTCCTTTCCCATATCGTCGCAACTCGGAGCATCGAATCCAAATATCCGAACGCCTTTTTCCAGTAGGAAACTCACAGCCTCCAGACTCAATTGTGGAGGAGTATCCAGATAACGAACATCTCCCCAATAATGTTCCCACCCAGTACAGAAAAGCAGCGCCTCAACATCTGGTTTCAAGTCCTGCACCATCACTCTGTCGATTATTCTACAATCCCTGCAATCCAAAACATATGCTCTGGCAAAAAAAGAAGAAACAGGATACCTGTCCAGGCTCTTCCCCTCTTTGAGAATATGATAGGGACTGTCCATATGGGTAAAGCTATGAGTCCCAAAACTGAGTCTCTTCAACCTATAATGGTTCTCTTCCAACGTAGCCCATTCTTCCACCTCTGTTTCAGGATCTCCTGGATAGGTGGGAGGGCCAGAGACAAGAGGACGACTCAAATCAAGATATGCACCATGGTCTTGGTGTTTCTTAGTTTCAAACAATTGATGGGAAAATGCTTTTCTTGCAGTATCTGTGAGCGTTTTCATCAACTGATGTTTTTCATCGGGTTCCAAACCTAATTTAGATACAGGGTCATGCAAGCGATACACCAGGTCCTTGGCTGCTTCAGTGCTGATCTGCTGAATGTCTATAAGAGCCTCACGGGTTGCAAGGCAAGAGAAAAAATCTTCTACCCCTGCAACAATGAACTCCATTGCCTTCTCCACCTCGTGCTCTCTTTGCGGCAAGGAACATTCCAGGTCATCGGTGGTATAGCGTCTGATTCCTTCTACATCCCCGATCTCCGGTTCTATATCAAAAGGATTTGCCAAATCAATATAGAGGGAAGGTCCTTTCGCCTCACTTTTTTTTACTGTGTAATACTGCCCTTTGGTGGCACTTATGACGACATCCACCTGTGAAAATACAGAGAAACGTTGTTCATAGGAGAGAGGCAACACCTTTTTAGGCAACAAGAGATCTGCTTTTTCCTTATCCCGGATGGTCATATACACCTGCATTTTCTCTGCGACCAGGACCTCGGAAACCAACCGGGCAAGCGCACTGCTCCCGATAACCAGAACAGGCTTGCCTTCCAATGCTCCATAGTGCTTTGCCAGCAGGCTTTGTACTCCATACGCTACACTCGTATCGGCAACACCCAGATCGAGCTGGGTCTGGACCTTTTTTGCCAAGGTGACAGCCTTACGAAAAAGCTGCTCAAACTGAAAAGAACTACATCCAATGATGCGGGAACGATTGAGACACGCAGTCAATTGGCTGATGATCTGGTCCTCGCCGAAAAGAGGGGACAACAATCCACATGCCAAGGTGAACAGATAGGACACACACGCTTTTCCCTCTTTTGTGTAGACATGCTTCTTCCATGCCAGAGGAGAGAGAGAAAGTTCCCTCAATGAGGGTTTAACCAACTCATATGCATTTTCTTCACACCAGATTTCAAGACGATCACATGTGCAGATAAGGATGGTTGCCTTACTTGCCGTTTTTCTCCTGATCCTGACCGTTGCATCACTGAGCCTCTCTTCAGAAAAATCAAAGAGTTTGCGTTGCGAAGGTTCCAGCTTGTCCAAACGAATCCCGATCATCGATAGAGCTCTCATGAGAGTCCCCTTGTTCTTGCATAATGGAAGAGATATTGCTGTGCAAGGGCAGCATACGGAGCAAAAAAAGTCCCATCCTTGGAAGGAAACCAGGTCCTCATGACTTTGAGCATCCAAGTATCCAGAGGAAAAGATTCCATACGATGAAAGCCATAGAGCAAAATGCAGGAACCTACCTTGGGTCCTACTCCTTTGATGGTCATCAAGAGCTCCAAGGCCTTTGAAAACGAATGATTCTTGATGTCATCCAGAATTGAGTGTTTTTGGATTGCATCAAGCAGATACGGAGCTCTGAATCCCATTCCTAAAGCTCTCAGTTCCTCTTCTGTGACATTTTTCAGCTCAGCAGGAGAAGGAAATGCATACGAAAAAGGCTCCACTTCGGTTCCATACTGTGAACACAAGACATCATACATCTTTCGTATTCGAAGAATAGTATTGTTTTGGCTGAGGATGAAACACATAAGCACTTCGAACGGATCTTGGTTGAGAATATGAAGGCCTGGAAACATCTCAATCGCTTGCTTGAGATGGGGATCAATCGTACAAAGAAACTCATTCGCCTGCTCGTACTCCCAATCCATGTCAAAATAATGGGCGAGAAACGCATGCTCTTGTACAGAAGCTGAGAAGTTTTCCTGGGTGAGACGCACCAGCTTCTTATCGATTACCGAGTGGAAAACTCCTTCTTCGTTTTTCCATCCAAAGCACTGCCCACAAAAAAGAGTAGTCTGTAAATCGACATGATGATTCTGCATACGGCTACTCTAGCAGAGGGAAAAATGATTGGCAAGCGTTGCTTGAGGAAAGCAATTCCCATTTTTTGACGCATTCTCGTCATTTTGTGCCATGTTTTTAGCAAATGAAAATCTTTGCGATAGCTATTTTATCTTATGCAGAGTATTCTTACACAAGGAGGAAATCAGAGCTAGCATGGATATGACACGATTCTCTTACCCTCTCTGGATGCAACGAATACTACAGACCAATAGTGAACAAGAACGTGTAGAAAGTATAGTAGCGCGATATGCGCACCTGGTATACACACAAGAAAAGTTATTGGATGCGATTACCTTGGAGGATCTTACCTCCATCGGAGAAATACTTCTATCTCTCCCTCATAAGCATACCGTTCTTTGCGAGCCCTACAGTTTTGGGGATCTCTACCTTCCCAACAATTCAGAGCTTCAAAAAAAATATAATGCCCTCTCCTTCCCTCTGCAATGCAGAGCCCTTGATGTCGCTCAAGAGTATGTTGAGGCAGAGGATTTTTATGCCCTTATCGCTTTGGATTGGAATTGCGGGACTTCCCAACTGCTTTCCCTTGCAGGAAATGAAAATGAATTGCGAAACCGAGCTATAGGTTTTATCGACGATCCATTGACCTCTACGATGGTAGACCCTACCTATGAAATCGAAAAAACCAATCTTTTACAGAGGTGTAGACAGCTACTGGAAGCTCAAAAAGAGGAAGAGACACCTATGGGTATCTATACAGTGTCTTGCAGCGGTGAATTTTATGCAAACAACCTGTATGTCTTTCCCCTTGACTGTCATTTCTCCCTTACGATGAAAAAGACAAGAGATGACCAAGGAAGGTTTCTCCCACAAAGCATTAGTGAAGCGGACGAAGATCTGCCCTGTTGAAAACACTTTCCAGGTCTGAACGGGTGAGTATGCGATTTCAAGCAGACACCCCTTCCGATTCATGGTAGGATGCGGTATGAAAAACAAGCAACTGGGTGTGTTCTATATATTGTTGAGTGGTTTTTTCTTTGCTTCGATGTCGCTGTTCGTAAAACTGGCTGGGGATTTGCCTTCAATGCAGAAGGTATTGTTCAGAAATCTCATTGCACTGGCAATAGCGCTCATGGTCATACAGAGAAGTGGCCTGCACTTCACATGGCAACGAAAAAACTTTCCTCTTTTAATCATACGCAGCTTGGCAGGAACGTTGGGGATCGTGTGCAATTTTTATGCTCTGGATCATATGATTCTCAGCGACGCCACCATACTCAATAAATTATCGCCCTTCTTTGTCATCATTTTCAGCAGAATCATCCTCAAGGAAAGAATCAAACTCCAACAGATATTCTATGTTGTGGGGGCGTTTATGGGAGCTGCACTTATCGTAAAGCCCTCTTTCAGTGAAATCACGCCCCTTCCCAATCTCCTCGCCCTGGTAGGAGGAATATCAGCTGGGTTTGCGTATACGATTGTTCGGATTTTGGGAAACCGAGGGATTCCTGCTCCTATCATCGTAGCCTTCTTTTCTCTCTTCTCCACACTCTTTGCAGTTCCCTTCGTACTGTTCAGCTATGAAAGCATGACCTTGATGCAGTGGATGTATCTTTTGCTTGCAGGCATTACTGCTGCAGGTGGACAATTCTCCATTACAAAAGCATACTCCTATGCTCCTGCAAAAGAAATCTCTGTATTTGACTATGCCCAGGTATTGTTTACTTCAATATTATCAATCGTGTTTTTTGCACAATTCCCTGACGCTGCAAGTCTGACAGGGTATGTAATCATTGCCATGATGGCGGTGTTGATGTTCTTCCATAACAAACGGGAGGGACAAGACCTCCCGCTCAGTACGCTATGAATCAAGCCTCAGAAAAAAGCCAGGTAGAAAGATAGCGCTCCCCAGAATCTGGAAGAATTGCCACGATGGTCTTGCCCTCATTCTCTTTTTTTGCTGAGTAGGCAAGTGCGGCTTCCAAAGCAGCGCCTGAAGAAATACCGATCAAGAGGCCCTCTTTCTTGGCAGCTTGTCTGGCGATCTCTCCAGCCTTTGCATCTTCAACGGTGTAGATCTCATCGATGATGCTCCGATCGAGCGTATTGGGAACAAACCCTGCCCCAATACCTTGTATTTTATGAGGGCCTCCATGACCTTCACTCAACACTGGACTGGTTATAGGCTCAACCGCTATGACCTTGACATTCGGATTCTGTTCCTTGAGATAGCGACCTACCCCGCTGACAGTTCCTCCCGTACCTACACCTGCAATGAATATATCGACTTGGTTCCCACTGTCTTCCCAGATTTCCGGGCCAGTGGTCTCATAATGGGTTTTTGGGTTGTCTGGATTTTCAAACTGTGAAGGAATGAATGCATGGGGAGTACGGGAAGCAAGATCCTCAGCCTTTGCAATTGCACCTTTCATGCCCAAGGCCCCATCAGTCAAAACAAGTTCAGCTCCCAAAGCTGATAAAAGTTTTCTTCGTTCGACACTCATTGTCTCAGGCATGGTGATGATCAGCTTATAGCCTTTGACAGCTGCAACATACGCCAGTCCCACACCAGTATTTCCGCTCGTTGGTTCAATGATCACCGATTCCTTTGAAAGGAGGCCTTTTGCCTCAGCGCCTTCTATCATGGCAAGAGCAATACGGTCTTTCACACTGGAAAGAGGATTAAAACTCTCTACTTTCACCAAGATGGTGGCATACCCTTCATTGAGGCGGTTTATTCTGACCAAAGGAGTTTTCCCAATTTTTTCCGTAATATCGTTATAAATCTTTGAAGCCATTTCTCGATACCTCCCTAGTCTGTTGTTCGGAATTGATTTCCTAGTACTTTTATAGTTTTAATAGTATTTAGTATCGGAACCTTCGTCAACCCCTTTATACAAAATCAAATGACATAGGAAAACCAATCGGCTTTCGTTACTTCAGCAAGTGTAATGTCCTTGAACACTCGCTTCACTTCCAAATCAAGCTTCTGATAATAATGCAGTCGTATACAGCGTTGGATGGCGGATTCTTCGCCTTGGGGAGTCTCTTCAAACGCAATATTCCCTTCCAAGAGATCCAAAACTTGATAAATGCTCATTTTATCGGGTTCCATATTGAGCAAATATCCTCCCCCTGCCCCCTTCACTGACAAAAGATAGCCACCGCGAGTGAGCAAAAGAGCTACTTGCTGGAGATACTTTTCACTGAGATTTTGTCGCACAGCCACATGCGACAAAGCCACAGGGCCTTCATTTCCATGCTCGGCAATATCGACAAGCAGGCGCAAGCCATACCGGCCTCTGGTAGAAATTTTCAAATCCCGCCCCCTTCTTCAGACTCAACAAGATGAGCAGCCAGGCTTTCAATCAATATTTCCTTGGAAAACTCAACGACAGTATTTTGTAATAACGACCAGATTTGATGAGTCTTGCAGAAATCAGACTGGCTGCACCCTTTGCAGGGAGCAGGAAGGAAATCCCCTTCGCTGGCCAGCAAAACCTCAGCACAGGTAATATCTTTACGTGCAATTCGATAGCCTCCTTGCACACCCCTTTCGGCATCAACCAGACCTGCTTTTTTCAGAGGGATCATAAGCTGCTCAAGGTATCCACTACTGATTCCCGTAGCTTCACTGATTGAACGGATACTACAGTTTTCCCTGCAGGTGGCCAGATAGACCAATGTCTCCAGAGAATAACGACCTTTTGTAGATAATTTCATACCTAGAAGGTATCAGCACTCGATGAGCTCGTCAAGGTTTGAAATTCTACTATAGCGATGGAACTTACTCATTTTACCCAATTTTTCTGATTTGTACGGTCTAAAGATAGAAAAACATATCCTTATATAATTCAATTAAATACATACTCATACATACACATTTTCACGCACTGATAATTCTTAGTAACACACAATTATATATCACACAACTGGTGGGGTAGTATACTGATATTATTGTACACAATATACTATTTTCAACAACCAAGGACTATGCTACACTGACTTGCAAATAAATCCTTCCTCATTGAGAGAAATCATGGCTATACTCTATTTTTTGCTGCTCCATGGTGTCGGAACCTTAGGAGGCTTGTTTTTTAAAAGGCTTCACATCCCTGCTGGAGCTTTGATCGGCTCGTTATTGGCGGTAATGGGATTTACTGCCCTTTCTTCTGCTTCGTATATCTATCCCATCAATCTCAGGATGGGAATTCAGATGCTCTCTGGAATGGTAATCGGGACTCGATTCACACGAAAAGACATCAAGACACTGAAAACGATGGTACAACCTGTCATCATTTTGGTGATCATGTTGCTTGCAATCAACTTTGCTTTTGCAAAAATCATGAGTGCCACTACAGATCTCTCGTTCATGACCTCATTCTTTGCCTGCGCCCCTGGAGGAGTATCTGACCTTGCACTGGTTGCAGTTGATTTTGGTGCTCAATTGGAACAGGTCGCAATCCTCCAACTGTTTCGTTTGGTCTCAGTCATCATCATATTCCCCCCACTCATACGTCACTTGCTCTCCATCAACAATATTAAATCGAAGCGTACAGACATCATTCTCCCTGCTCGAACGAATACAGTGAAGATGCATCTCATATCCTTATTTTCAGCTTGTATCGGTGGATTGCTTTTCTTGATCCTGCACATTCCTGCAGGTGCCATATTAGGTGCAATCTTCGCAATAGCACTGCTTAACCTAGCAACTGACAAAGCAAGCTATCCAACATTCCTCAAATCAGGAGTACAGATTCTTGCAGGTTGCTACATCGGCAGCAGAGTCACTTTCCAGACATTTCTGGGAGGAAGCATATTGCTTCTCCCTGCAGCGATTCTTTTACTTGAATTGTTCGTGATGGCGTTTTTCACAGCATTTGTATTGCATAGGTTCTGTAGAATGAACTGGGCCACCGCCCTCTTCTCATCAACGCCTGGAGGAATCTCTGAAATGGGGTTGATCAGTGAAGAACTGGGGCTGGAAACACCCAAGATTGTGTTGATGCATACCGTAAGAATCCTAGCAGTACTGGGAGTGCTACCTGCTCTTGCACAACTCATCGCCTGAAACAGAACAAAGCCGGAGTCGAAACTCCGGCAATGATCTTTGGTTTATGCTGGGTTATATAGGTTCGAGGTAGGGAACCGAGGATCACTGGTCACATTGAGCACCAGTTTTCTCAGTCCAGAAGCGTCTCCTGCGGAGGGGATATGAGTCATATGAACCTCACAACCATGCAGCTGGGGAAGTACCTGGGATGCTTTTAGGGCATCTTTACTGATGGCACAGCTCATCGCCAAGCAGATGAGGACCTCATCCAGATTGAGACTCACCCCCCTTCCCTTCAATACATCACGCTTCATTGCAGTAACCGACTGTACGATTGCTGGAGAGATCAGATCAACCTCATGGTCAATACCGGCAAGATCCTTCACCGCGTTGAGAATCAAAGCTGAAGATGCATGAAGAAAGGGTGAGTTACACCCTGTCACGATTTTTCCATTTGGAAGCTGAATTGCAGCAGCGCAGACAATTCCATTCAGACCTTTGTTCTTTTCTATTCCCCGCTGCAAAGCAGCAAGAGCAGCCGGCACGACTTCCCGGTCAG
>JAQVVB010000301.1 GCA_028699215.1 Sphaerochaeta sp.
CCGATGAAATCACCGAAGAATCTGCAAAAGCCTGCAATAATCTAGCAGATTGTGGAGTGGTGCTGGGAAGTCAGACAGTCTTGCTTAAAGGGGTGAACGACTCATCAGAAACCCTCATGGAACTTTTCCATCGTTTGTTGAAAATCAGGGTGAAACCCTACTATCTTTTCCAATGTGATCCCATATCAGGTTCTGCACATTTTCGTACTACGGTTGAAAAAGGTAAGGAGTTGATCCAAAGCCTAAGAGGTTTTACCAGCGGATATGCAATTCCCCAATATGTAATCGATACTCCCGGAGGTGGCGGTAAGGTTCCTATCCTCCCCGACTATGAAGTTGGCCAGGATGAGCAAAATCTGTATCTTCGCAACTATGAAGGGAGGGTGTTCGCCTATCCCAATCGTGCCAATGAGGGCACCATCAAATAAAATGCTAATAGGAATAACCTATGACCTTAAGGACGATTACCTTGCAGAGGGATATCCTGCAGAGGTGGTCGCCGAATTCGATTCATTGATAACCATTGATGCAATCGACAACTCTTTGCAGCAGTTGGGCTATGAGACCGTACGCATTGGAAACATCAAGGCTTTGGTGCAGTACCTTTCTCAAGGTAAGCGTTGTGATTTGGTGTTCAACATTGCTGAGGGCTTACATGGTCTGTGTCGTGAAGCGCAGATCCCCGCATTGTTGGACGCCTATGAAATTCCGTATGTCTTTTCGGACTCACACCTGCTCGCCATTTCCTTGCACAAAGGCATGACCAAGGCGGTGGTACGCCAAGGTGGCGTTCCCACTCCCGACTATGTAGTACTCAATGACGAGAGCCAGATCTCAGATGTACATCTGCCGTTTCCTTTGTTTCTGAAGCCGGTCGGCGGTGGAACGGGAATGGGCATCAATGCCAACTCCATCGTTCGTAATGCAAAAGAGCTTCAAGAGATAGCCACCTTACTGTTTTCACAGTTTTCTCAACCGGTGCTCGTGGAAACCTATTTGGAAGGACGCGAATTTACTGTAGGAATCACCGGGACCAAGGAACATGCCCGAAGTACCGGTGTGATGGAAATCGTAGTCGATCCGAGTTGTGACCAAGGAGTCTACTCCTATAAGACCAAACAGGAGTATCTTCAATTTGCACACTATCATCTGATGGATGGACCGATTGCCCAAGAATGTGAGCAGGTGTCTTTGCAAGCATGGAGAGTGCTCGGCTGTCGTGATGGAGGAAGAATCGACGTAAAGATGGATGGACAAGGAAGGGTGAACTTTTTAGAGGTGAACCCTCTTGCTGGTTTGAATCCAATCGACTCTGATCTGCCTATTCTTTGTAGGATGGGAGGAATTTCCTATCAGGATTTGATCACCAGAATCATGGATAGTGCAATCACCAGGGTGCCGAAGGTCCTCAACCAATGCGTATCCTGATTGAAGTGGACCAACGTTCTCTGCATCCCACTAAAGACGAGCTCGATACCGATCTTGAAAAAGAGCAGGTGAGTGAAGCCCTCAAGGCGCTGGGCCATGAGGTCTTTGAAGCTTCCTTCTCATTGGATTTGTTGCTGGTGAAGCAACAAATCCTCAAGTCCCGGTGCGATAAGGTATTCAACCTGGTTGAAACGTTGGAGGGAAGCAGATTGCTCCATTTCGCCCCTGCTCTGTTTGAGGCTTTGCCGGTAAGCTACACAGGAGGGACGTCTCAAGGCATGATGCTCTCTTCTGATAAATTGCTTTCAAAGCGGTATCTTGCTCTTTCCGGCGTACCGACTCCGAGGTGGATCGAAGCCTCACAGAGGGATATGTATGCTCAATTCTTGGGAATGCCACTTATCATCAAGCCTGTTTGTGAAGAAGCCTCAGTGGGCATCACCGACGCTTCAGTCCAAATCTTTGAGAACGAACAGGACTTGGGAAAAGCGTTGCAGGGGACAGCTTCTCGAGCTTTGTTTGCCGAGGTTTTCATTGCAGGAAGGGAGTTCAGCCTTTCAGTAATGAGAAAAAAGGATGAAGTGGTGTTGTTTCCCCCATCTGAGATGCTGTTTGTGGATTATCCTGATGAAAAACCTTCCATAGTAGGATATGAAGCCAAATGGGAGGAAGACTCCTTTGCTTATTGCCATACCCAACGAAGTTTCTTGTTTTCCCAAGAAGATCAAAACCTCCTTGAGGAACTTAAGGATCTTACCTTGAAGGTGTTTCACTTGTTTGGGGGGATAGGGTATGCACGGGTGGATTTTCGCATAGATGAAGAGAAAAATCCCTATGTGTTGGAACTGAACATGAATCCTTGCATAGCTAAGGACAGTGGATTCGTTGCCGCTGCACTGCAAGCAGGGCTGACGTATGAACAGTTGATCGAACAGATCATAGAAGGATGAAGATGGTGGATGGCTATGTTTTTCGCGAAGTGCCACGTTTCAGCGATGTTGATGCGGTAGCTTCGATTTTGAAAACCTCTGGGTTCTTCAATACTGAAGAAGTGGAGGTTGGTGTTTCCTTGGTGACTGAGCGGCTCCAAAAAGGAGAAGACTGTGGCTACTTCTTTCAATTCGCCCAATGGGGAAATAAACTGAGGGGCTACACCTGTTTCGGTCCGATACCTGGTACCCAATCCAGTTATGATCTCTACTGGATAGCTGTGGATATGGTGCATCGAGGGCAGGGGCTGGGAACGCAGCTGCTGCAGCATACTGAAGAAGAGATTGCAAAAAGACAAGGAAAGCGCATTTATATAGAAACCTCATCAACTCCCCTGTATCGTCCTACTCGGTCTTTCTATGAACACAACGGGTATCGTCTGGAGGCGCAACTAAAAGACTATTACGCTCCTTCTGATGATAAACTTATGTATGTAAAAGTCTTATAAAGGATGCTCTCATGCAGGATATTGTTGTCTATCGTCATACCCAAACGATTGTTGATTTTGAAGGGGTAGTGTCTTTGGTACAAAGTCAGATGGATTTCATCGGGTATCAACAGAACAGGGAAGAGGTCATCTCTGAATTGCAGAATGCCAGCAAAGATGAGAGTAGATCGGTGCTGTTTGTCGAATATTCACAAGATATGCATGCCATAGGATTTGCGTATGGAAATATTTGTAGTGGTTTGGAGAACCAAGGAGACTATCTGTATCTGAATGAACTCTATGTCTCTCCAAACCATAGGCAACACGGATATGGTTCCCGTTTGCTTGAATATGTTCAAGAATGGTCAAAAAAAGTGGGATGTGTCTATGTTGCCATGGTCACGCACCCAGACAATACTCAAGCTCAGCTTCTCTATGCCCGAGAGGGTTTTGAGCTCGAGAAGCTTGTCTGGGTTGATAAGTATCTATGAACTGACCGCTTGTTCGACAAGAGAGGTCACTATGTCCTCGAATGTAAGATTGTTTTCGTTGGCCAAGTGGTAGAATCCATAGAAACTTGGATTGCAATTCACTTCCAATACCCAAGGCTTTCCTTCCCTGTCGATTCGAAAATCGACACGAGCATACCCCTGTAGGGAGAAGATGTCCCAACACTTTTTGGCAATGGCAATAAGGTTTTGTACCAAATCCTCATCAGCGTGTTCAATGGTGTATTTTGGTTCAATGTGATTGTATCCGAAGGTGTCCTCGGTCCATTTAGCATCATAGGTGATGATTTTTGC
>JAQVVB010000302.1 GCA_028699215.1 Sphaerochaeta sp.
TCTTTGAGGGCTGAAACTGCATCGGTGATATCACCATGAGCACTGACCATGATCAACGGCATGCGAAACCCTTCTCCACGAATCCAAGCAATGAGGGAGATTCCATCCATACCAGGCATCTTCAAATCTATCAGACAGGCATCATAGAGCTCTTCCTTGAGCATTCGTTGGGCAGACAGCCCATTCTCAGCACAGTCGCTCTCTATACCGTCCAGACTGAGATATCGATGCATGAGATCCCTGATATTTGGTTCATCGTCTACAATGAGAATTTTCATCGAAGCTCCCCTTCAAGTAATTTTGTTGTGTGGATGGAACGAGGAAGCACTACTTCAGATACCGTCCCTCCTCCTTCACGTTGGTAGAGTCGGATGTTCCCTCCCCTGGCCTTCACGAATTGACGGGAGATGGAAAGTCCAATGCCCGAACCATGAATTTTTGTGGTGAAGAACGGGTCGAAAATCTTCTTTTCATCTCCACTCTTGATACCATCTCCTCGATCCAGTACAAACACATGCACCAAACCTCGCTTGTCTGTGGTAATTTCCACCTCTACCTCGGGATCCCGGCCTGAACAACTCTCAATTGCGTTCTTGAGCAAATTCTCAAACACCGATCGTGCACGGTCCAAATCGATGAGAATCTCTTGGTGGCCCTCTGAAGTGAACCGTATCTGCTTGTCAAAACGCTTGATCAAAGAGGAAAACAGTTCATTGAGGTCCACCACTACAGGAGTTCCCAAGGGATTACGTAAGAAGTCACTGACCTTATTGGTCAGCTGAGTAAGTCTCATTACTTCCTGTTCCATAAGCAATAAGTCACAAATGTGTTCTTTGGGTATCGTTTTCTTCAACAGAGCAAGTTGAATGGTTATGGCACTGAGGGGATTCTTGATCTCATGAGTCAAAGTCCGTGCTGCCTGACCAAGGTTCACCAAGCTCTCCTGTTTTGCCAGGGTTTCGCGATAGCGGCGGTTGTTGCGATAGATACTGAGTACCAAAAGGAAAAGACCGATCAGGATGACAGTGGATACAAGGCCAATGAAATTGATCACCATCACCCGGTGGTGGTAACTTTTTCCATCAAAATGCAGGTACAGCACATCGGGGAAGTCAATCGGAGTGGGAAGAAGCCCCCCTTCAGTTAGGGTGAGTTCTCCAGTATCAAGCAGGATTGTGAGTCGGGAAAACCTGATGTATTCAATCATTCCCGTATCTTCGTTGTAGGTTGCCGTCCCTGTATTAGACCCTTCTTTATTCGTTTTGCTGCTGAAATTAGTCAACGGGATGGTCATGGGAACGTTCCCCAAGCTGAGCACTTTTTTACCCATTGAGCTATACACACCGATACCGCTGACCCCTTCATCCTGCATGGTCTTCAAGGCTTTGGTGGTACTGTCCTGCAAAGCAAGAAAAACCGAATTGAAAGAACGTTCAGCTTCGGATTGCATCCTCAACTCCTCCCGTTCCACAATTGCAGTGGTCAAGAATATCACCAAACCAATGAGCACGATAAAGGCAAAAGCTAGGGAGGTGATGACGAAAAAAGGTTCCCTTCCATCAACAATCATCCAACGAGTCTTATTTCCTTTCAAGGCAATCTCCAAAAAATATATCTATTCGTAATTCAATGCTTCTATCGGGTCAAGTTTGGAAGCTTTCATAGCTGGATACCAACCAAAGAACACCCCGACGAACATCGAAAATCCCATGGCAAGTATGAATGAGAGATATGATAAATGCAATGACCATTTCATGATATTGGTTACCGCATAGCTGAGAGCCGACCCAAAAAGGATGCCTAAGATTCCACCGATGACCGTCAAGGTAAGGGCTTCGGAAATGAACTGCCCACGAATTACATTGGGGGAAGCCCCCAGGGCTTTTCGTATACCGATTTCTTTTGTTCTCTCAGCGACGGAAACCAGCATGATGTTCATGATGCCGATACCTCCGACCAACAGACTGATCGCTGCGATGGCTGCAAGGAAAGCACTGAAGGTTGAGGTGATCTCCGTTGCCATTTCTGCAAGGCTTGCAGGGCTGAACAATGTGTAGCCATCCACACCCACCATATTATCCAAAAATTCTGTTATCTTGTCGGAGACTTCAATGGTATCGTACCCATCTGATACTTTAAGGACATAGGAGCCGACGCTGGTGACTCGGCGGAAACGCTGGTCATAGGTGTTGTAGGGAATGAAAACACTGTTGTTGTAGGAGATGTTGAAGGTTGCATCTTTCTCTTCAAGGACTGCAACGACTTGATAGCTTTTGGCTTGATTGCGAAAAATGCTTACATATTCCCCTACTGCGTTTCCTTCGGGAAAAAGTTCTTCTGCAATTGCAGAGCCCAGAGCCACCACCTGACGTCGATTGATATTGTCCATGCTGGAAAAGAAAGAACCTTCACCAAATTCAAGATTGAGCTGCTCGCCATATGCCGAAAGGACTCCTGTCACCGTAGCATTGACACTCTCTTTTTTGTTACGGATTTGTGCGCTACTGGTGTTTTGTGGCAAGACAGTCTCAATACCCTCGACATCCCGGAGAAGCATATCCCCAAACTCCTCATTGAATGTACCGGTAGAGCGTTGTCCATAGGTTGGGTAGATGGTGACCATGTCCAAACCACCTACAGCGATGCTCTCGGTGATGCTCTGCGAGGCACTCTGCCCAATGGTGAGAATGGCAACTACCGATGCCACTCCGATGACGATGCCCAGCAGAGAGAGGGCTGTGCGCATCTTGCTTCCCCGCATGGCGCCGAAGGCAAGTTTGATATTTTCCAACAGCATGCTATTCCTCCAGCTTTCCATCGCGAATCCGAATCTGACGCAAGCAGCGCATCGAGAGTTCACGATCGTGGGTAACGAAGACGACGGTCCGCCCTTCACTATTGAGTTCCTCAAACAATTCCATGATCTGGTTGCCCGTCTTGGAGTCGAGAGCACCTGTGGGTTCATCAGCAAGTAGAATGGCAGGATTGTTCACCAGTGCCCTGGCAATGGCAACCCTTTGTTTCTGCCCACCCGACAATTCATTTGGACGGTGGTGGACTCGATCAGCAAGTCCCACCCGCTCCAAGGCTTCCATTGCCTTGAGCTTTCGCTCTCTTACCGGCATGCCTGCATACAGCAACGGGGTGATGACATTTTCCAAGGCAGTCAGTTTTCCCAGCAGGTTGAATTGCTGGAAGACAAACCCGACCTTTTGGTTTCTGATATAAGCCAATTCAGTTTCATTAAGTCCGGCAGTGTTTTCTCCATCGATGCTGATCAGGCCGCTTGTTGGAGTGTCAAGACATCCAATGAGATTCATCATCGTCGATTTTCCACTTCCTGAAGGTCCCATGATCGACGTAAATTCTCCACGTTGAATATCGACACTCACGCCATCGAGGGCTTTGATCACAAAGTCCCCAACTACGAAATATCGTCTTACATCCTGTAATTTTATGACACTATTTCCCATCTTACCGCATTCCCATTGGAGAATTACCTCCTCCAGTCATTGCAGTGAAAGCAGATGCACTGGTATCGGTTCTGCGAACGATCAACGTATCCCCTACCTTCAGATCTCCGCTGAGCAACTGGCTGATACCCTCTCCGAGGTACTTGACGGTCACC
>JAQVVB010000034.1 GCA_028699215.1 Sphaerochaeta sp.
CCATGAGCGCAAGCAGCACCAATAGATATCCGAGATTATGAACAACCATTCCGATGAGGTTGTCCCATCCGTCAAAAAAAGCCTTTTTAATGAAGAATCCTATCATGCTACAAGAGTACAGATACAACCAAAAATAGGCAAGCTTTTTAGAACTCTGCTTCATCAGGGTTTACGGTCAAACCGCAGATATTTTCCAAGGAGTCTATGATTTTCATCGTTGTACTATCCAAGGAAAAGTCAAACACCTCAAGATTTTGTTGCATATACAGAGGAGTCACTGATTTCACCAGTGCAATGTTTCCCTTCTGCAAGCAATATCGTATACAAACCTGAGCGACCGATTTGTCCAAGGAACGGGCAATTACCTGCAAAGGCAAACTTGAAAAGATCTTTCCCGTTCCAAGAGGACTATAGGCTTCAATTGCCATGCCTAATGATTTACAGAATTTCACCAGTTCACTCTGTTGTTCACCAGGAAACAATCTGATTTGATTGACTTGAGGAGCAATGGTTGCTTCATCCAAAAGCGCATTGAGATGGCGTTCACAGAAATTACTGACACCAATTGAACGAGTCTGACCCATGGTGTAAAAGGATTCAAAAGCCTTCCAAGTACCTGCATTTGCCTGCTTCCAATCGTCACGAAAAAAAATGGGATTTGGCCAATGAATGAGATACAAATCAACATAAGAAAGTCCAAGATTTGAAAGACTTGTCTTGAATGCTTGTACCGTATTTTCATACCCATGGTCGAGATTGCTTAATTTCGTGGTTATGAACAGTTCTCTACGATCAATACCGCTCTCTTGTATGGCACGACCTACACTCTTTTCATTACCATACCCACTTGCAGTATCAATGTGACGATATCCGCATTCAAGAGCATACTTGACACTCTCATACGCTTGCTCCCCTTCCTTAACTTGCCAAGTACCAAAGCCAAGGACAGGGATTTCCACGTTATTCATCAACGTACGTTTTTCCATATACATACCTTGTTAGTTAAGAAAGAAATCAAGGACATTCCATCCTGTCTGCTCCTGCTGCTTATAAAGTTCTGTATACCCACATTGTGTACAGGTGATGGTAATGAACCGTTTATTCTGGACATCAAATATTTTGGCAAAATTTCCTCCAGTCGCCTGAAAACGATCGGATTCATAGTGCTTTCCACCACACTTCGGACATATATATTGTTTCTTTTCCATGATTTTGAATGTATCACGAATTGAATTGCAATGCAAAACCAAAATGCGCTTGGTATTCTTCTGATTCCAAATAAAATCTGCAACCTTGGCCCTGTTTTTCCAGGTGTGTGAAAAAATCCTCTTGACTAAAATATTCGCCTTCCGATATAGTGCAAGAGTTGTTTGAGACAACACAACGGCGGCATAGCTCAGTTGGTAGAGCAAACGGCTCATATCCGTTTTGTCAGGGGTCCGAGTCCCTTTGCCGCTAGAAAGACCTTCCTGGAATTCAGGGAGGTCTTTTCTTTTCATAAAAGGTTCGTTGACTTGCCATTCCATACTACCTATGATGAAACCATGGAAAAGAAACGCCTTACCATCAAAGACATCGCCAGGGAAGCAGGAGTTGGAATCGGTACGGTGTCGCGGGTATTGAACAACAGTCCCCACATCTCTGAATCTTCCAAAAAAGCTGTTCTTCAGGTAGTCGAAAGACACAACTATCAAATCAGCGCCGAGGCTGCAGGATTGGCAAGAAAAACCAAGAGAAGGAAGCTTGTCGGCATTTTGCTTCCCGATATATCCAATCATTATTTCTTTGAAGTCTTTGAAAGCGTCTACAAGAAATTCAAGAACCTTGACATTGATCTGATCATCCTCAACTATACCGACCACACCAGTGAAACGGTGAAACGTATCCTTGAAACAAATCTCTGTGCCCTCATGCTCTTTGCCATTCACCTTGATAAAGAAGACCTTCAGTTGCTGAAAAATCGAAACATCCCCTATCTCTATGTCGATAGCTATCAACCTGATGAGCATTGCATCCATGTCGACAACCATACCGGAGGAGTGCTTGCAGCAAACTATCTTCTCAACAAGGGATGTTCAAAACCTTGCTACATTCATGGCCCGACACAAGCACAAACAGATAAGGATCGGTATGCCGGTTTTGCTGCAACCATTGAAACAGCACTCTCTGTTTCTCCTTTGCAATACCATGCAATCATAACTGAGAAATCCGGGTATGAAATTGCCATGCAGATCATCGATGCAGGAGAATGTGATGGGGTGTTTTGTTTCTGCGATGAAATTGCCATTGGGGTTTTGAAAGCCATACGGAGAACAGGATCTTCGCTTTCTGTCATCGGATATGATGGGATTCGTGTAAGCGAAGCCTGGAACCTATCCACCATCAGTCAGGATCCTGAATTGGTAGGAGAAAGAGCTGTTCAATCTGTACTACCCCTCATAGATAAAATTACTGATGAAGGACCAAAGCAAATTCAGCTTGTCCCGGTCCTTATTGACCGGAACAGCTGAACATACTTTTTATTGCAAATACCCAAGCCATTGGTTTTGTCGTTGGATCATCACTTCAACGAGTTCAGGAATATTGCGATACACAGAGACTATAGGATTAGATAACAAAGCCTGCACTACATACTCTTTTTTCTTCGTCAAAACAGCTTCAGCTGTAAGATCGTAGACTCCACAATAGTTCCTTAATAGTGCTGCAAACCCTTTGGGATAGTTTGGAAAAGGAATCCCTTTCAAACCCGAAGCATGCACCGTTGCAGGTACTTCCACAGCTACCCAAGAAGGAAGTTCTTGAATCAGAGACCCATTGAGTATGTTCACCGCAGGCTCTTCATACCCGCTGTCTTCAACGACACCTTCAAGAATTTTCACCAATCGTTCATGTACGGTGAGTTCAATCTTTGGTTCAACATGGGCAAGCATCATTTGATAGAACGTATAGAAGTCCTTGATCCCTTTATGGTCAGATACCTCATGTGCCCACGAGATGTATTCCCCCACATGACTGTCACTGGTGATGGGTAGAAGATGGTAGGTCTCTAAGATTTCCTTGAACAGCGTCCTGTCGGCCCATTGTTTTGCACTTACCATACCCTTAGGAAGCGTCCTGGAAGTCCTTCCTTCCGTCTGCAAGATTTCCTTGTTTTTCAAAACATATGAAAGGATATCTGAATACCCTGGTTCTTTTTCAAAAAATGCTGGTGCTTTTTCCAATATGGAAGGATATGCATCCTTTTTACTATCCTTGAAAGAAGCTTCCAAAAGAACACTGAAATGATTGAGCCCTGCCGCTCTTAAGGAAAGATTTTCAAATGGAGTTTCCAAAATGGTGGGAAGATAGCGCTCCAAGGAAGCTATCTCATGGCACATCCCCACAAACTTCATATCGGGATACTTTCTCAACACCGTCGTTGTAATGGCAGTCATTGGGTTTGAATAATTGAAGACCCATGCTGAAGGACAGAGTCGGTTGATGTCATCACAAATCTGGACAATAACTGGAGTGATCCTCAACGCATGAAAAACTCCTCCAGGTCCTCCATTCTCACCATAGACCTGGTGTATCCCATACTGTTGAGGGATGGTCCAATCTTCATCCCATAGAGGAAATCTTTTTCCGACTTCGATGGATATCACCACGACATCGGCATCTTTCAACACTTCGTTTCTGTCTGTGGTTGCTTTGATCGTGAAAGGCAGTTTTGAGGTTTCCAAAAACTGTTTCGCTACAGCATAGACATGATCCAAAGCCTTCGCATCGATATCAACCAAGCATATTTCACTTCCAACAAGCTTTTTGCTTTGAAAAAGGTCTCCTAATGTACCAAATCCAAATTGTGCACTTCCAGCTCCTATCAGTACAATCTTCATCCTGTTATCTCCTATTTGGAAACGCTTCCACACCTAGTATCAAGCCAAAGACAGCGCCTGTCAAGAACCATCGTATTGCAATCCCTGACAACCTTTCCTATACTTTGGATATGCGATTATTCTTTGCTCTCAACTTCGATACTCCTACGCTTGAAAAATGTAGTGCACTTCAGCAACAGATACGTCCACTTTGCGCCAAAGGAACCTTCACCAGAATGGAAAATCTCCATCTCACCCTCTGTTTCTTAGGTGAAATCGAAGAAGATACACAAGAAATCCTCAAAACCATCCTAACAGAATTAGAGCTACAACCCTTACATCTCACGTTCACGCATCTTGGTCTATTTACAAAACGTGGAGGTGATGTTTTATACCTCGGCCTTCAAAACAACAAAGCCTTACATACCGTACAAACCATGTTGCATCAAAAACTTGTCCGTAATGGATTCACTTTGGAAAACACTTCCTTTACAGCTCATATCACGCTTGCTCGGCGTGTCCATTGTAAGGAGCTCTGCAGCTTCAAACCCTTTTCTGCTGAGCCCACTTCAATATCACTCATGCTTTCCCATAGAATCGACAACTGTTTGACCTACACGCCACTATATACTAGAGCAATTTAACCATATGGTTACACTACAGTACTTTACAATACTTCCATCTAGGTTGAAGCATTCTGTTTCTTATGCTATGGTTCCTGTATGGACGATTATGTTTCTTTCAATGCACAGGCCTGGGACTATGAAGCATCCAAGGGCAATATCTGGACTGATGGTTGTACGGTTGAGCAAGTGGAGAAAGCTCGCAAGGGAGAACTTGACATAATCCTTTCTCCTTGCAAAAGAGTACCTCATGCATGGATTGCCGACACGAAAGGCAAGAAGGTCCTCGCACTTGCATGCGGAGGTGGCCAACAAGGAGTTCTCCTTTCGGCATTTGGAGCTGATGTAACCGTTTTCGACATCTCACCAAAGCAAATCGAACAAGATGCAAGGATTGCAGAACGTGAACATTTGAAACTTGAAGCCATTCAGGGAGACATGAGAGATCTTTCCATGTTTGCAGATGAAAGTTTTGATTTCATTTTCAACCCTACTTCCACCTGTTTCATCGAGGATGTGCATCTTGTCTATCGTCAGTGTCATCGCATTCTCAAACCAAATGGGATGTTTTTGACTTCCGCCATCAATCCCGCCTTGTACCTGTTTGATGAGAAAAAGGTCATCAAAAATAAAATGCGCGTAAAATACACCATCCCATTCTCAGACACGAAAAGCCTAAGCGAAAAAGAACTGCAAAAACGATTGAAAAAACATGATACCGTTGAATTCAGCCATACATTGGATGATCTAATCGGAGGATTATGCCGCTCAGGTTTTTCCATCGTTGACTTCTATAGTGACTCAAGCGGGTTTGTCTTGATGGATAGTTTTGTACACGACTGTTACCTATCGATGCGAGCAAAGAAAAACGAATAGCCTCTTGTGAGGGTTATAGGCTATGGGTATACTTACCATATGGAAAATTATTTTGCGAAATTGTTACTCACCAGTGAACTCGACGACCCCATCTACTTTGCAAAGGTACATCACGAAATCTCAGAACTTGAGAAACAACGAGTATCTCATTTCAATCAATTCGGGCCGATAAACAGTGAGTACATCACACTTATGGGAGAACTCAACATGGCCTATCTCAGGGCCAATGACTCTACCAATGAGTTGGAAGTTGCAAAACAAATATATGAATCCACTCTGGCCTTATATGGTGAGTACAACGATCTGACTATTGAAGCACAGATAGCACTTGCTTCTTCCTATCTTGATGATGGCAGGATTAAAGAATCACAAGAGATAGCAAATACCCTCCTAAAACGGGACTGGTCGTCTGAAAACGGTCCTGCCTATGATCTGTACCTCGACACCATCTGCCTTCAAGCCGACATCCACCATAAAAAGGAACTCTTTGAAAAAGAACTCCCGCTGCGGTTGCATGTGATGAGCATTCTGGAAGAGTTCGGAGGGTCTTCCAATAACCAGACGATCATGGCAAGGACTGCTGTGGCATTCTGTCTTGAACGTATGAAACGCTATAGGGAAGCCCTTGACCATTATATCGTCATTCGATCCTATCTTGATGCTGAAAAGACCTTTTCAACAGATGCTGAACGCATTGGACTGATGGCTCATATTGCCCGTTGTTATCATAAAATCGGCAATGAAGAGGATTCTTTAACTTCGTATCAATGGGCATTGAAAGAATCGATTGAACTATTTGGACATGCAGCTCCTTTGACAGTAAAAATGAAAAAATTGACCGGAATTGATAGACAGGGCTAACATATTAATTCTATCTCCCTCGATGATATTTTTATCTTTTTTCCTACTCTTGACCTTAAGTAAGAGAAATGATATAAAGATTATACAAGTTAGCCTTTGCTAACCTTTTAGAGTAATCGAGGAAGATTGTGTCAGAAGAATTGTTGATACGACATTGCTCGCCTACCTTGGCAGCATTGAAACCAGGAAACTTGTTTTCCTGTAATACGAATGATATGGATTCTGTGCAACAAATCGTTGAAGCATGGAATTTGCTGCTGAATGACAAAGGCGTCCAGGTAGAGGTTTTGTACAAGACAGCAAATAGAGTTCTGATATATGTCTACCGGCCCGCCCTTCTTGAAAGAATACTAGGGAAACGAGAAGCAAAGGCGCTTCTCGTTGGGTACGGATACCCTCTAGACATGGAAGGTGAAAGTATTACGCATCTCAAATATAGACTGGAAGATGAGAAACACTTTCCCCATGAAATTGGTGTGTTTCTAGGATATCCCATCGATGACGTACGGCTCTTCATCGAAAATCAGGGGTGTAATGGAAAATACGACGGTATCTGGAAGGTGTATGGCAACGAACAAAAAGCAAAACAGAGATTCGCACAATACAAAAAGTGTACTGAGGTTTTTCTTCAAATGTATGCCAAAGGGAAAACACTTGATACGCTTACAGTAAGGAAGGCAAGTTGATGAGCAAGATTGCAGTGGTGTTTTACAGCGGTACAGGAAATACTGAGACTATGGCGAATGCTGTAGTTGAAGGTGCAAGAAATGCAGGATCAGAGGTAAGAGTCATGGACAGCGGTTCTTTTTCTGCTGATATGATTGCCTCATATGATGGCATTGCTTTTGGATGCCCTGCGATGGGGGTGGAAGTATTGGAAGAAGATAGTTTTGAACCTATGTTCACTTCCGTTGAGAAACACCTTGCAGGGAAGAAAGTAGCTCTTTTCGGTTCTTATGGTTGGGGAGACGGAGAATGGATGCGCCTTTGGGAAGAACGCACGAAAAATGATGGTGCTTTATTGGTTTCTGATCCTGTCATTGCCAATGAAGATCCCGATGCAGAGGCTTTGAAACTTTGCAGGGACTTGGGCGCTGCTCTTTCCCGTTAATCCTTCAATCCCAAAATAACATTTTGAACCCTATCGTGAGTTTCACTGATAGGGTTCTTTTTTTGACTCTCTGCTACTCTTTCTATATTCATTGAGATAGGTTAACACCAAGATGAGCAAACCTCCCACTACCTGCAAAGGGGATAACAATTCTCCTAGAATGAGCACACTGAGTAAAATAGAGAAAAGAGGTTCCAAATAACTGAAAGATACAATCTCAAGAGCATCCAATTTACGATAGGAAGAAAAATACAGGTGATACGCCAAAGCTGTATGTGCAAATCCAAGGATGAAGAGACATAACAATTGAGAGCCTTGTAAGTGAAGGACCTTACTGAACGATCCGTTTTTCAGTTGATACGGCAAAAGAATCAAGCAAGCTCCCAACAGTTGGATGAACGTAGCATGTAAGGTATCAATATTCCCAATTGTACAAGAAAGATTGATCTTTCGATTCAAAAGAACGATACATGCATACAGCACGCCGGAAATAAGAGCAAACAGAATACCTTTTGAAGCTTCTTTGCCCAAATGAAAATCGGATCCGATCAACGCATACAGACCTATAAAACAGCCTATGACAGTCACTATCTGAAAACGATCAAGTTTCTCTTTAAGCAAAAAAGGAGATGCGATCATCACATAGACCGGGCACATTGAATACACCAATACAGCATTTGCTATTGATGTATATGCATACCCAAGAAAGAGAGCACTCCAAGCAAGAGCTATGCACATACCGCTTGCTATATACAAACATACAGATGGTAATTTCAGTTTCCTTCTACGTTTTTTCTGAAAAGAAAACAAAAGCAACACAGGAAGGGCAAAAAATGCTCGAAAGAAAGCAAGCTCAAAAGCGGTCAGCTCTATATATCTGGTAAAGAGTCCGATACTTCCCCAAAGAAGCATGCAAAAGGTCAACTTACCACGTACAAGGATTTTTTCGTTCAACGACATATCTCTTTGGGTCCTCTCCCCTATTTTAACGAAACTTCACCATGTAAAACTGAATCCCCTTTTCCTAGAATCAACTTCTTTTATGGAAAATGTGTCCATATTGGTTGGGGGTGAGACCGATGAATTGTTTGAACACATTGGTGAAGTGACTTTGGTCGGAGAACCCACACTCCAGTGCAACCTCGATGGACAACATTCCTTCCCGTAGAAACTTCTTGGCCCTTTCCAATCTTATGGTTTGCAGGTAACGATAGGGTGAAATTCCCATATGACGGGTGAAACTCCTTACTAAATAAGATTTAGAGCATCCGTGCATGGTTGAAAGTTGTTCCAACGTTATGTTTTGAGCGTAGTGTTCTTCTAAGTAAGTTTGTATTTGCAAAAAATCATGTGCATTGATCATACCGTCTTGAATGGGTTCTTCACAAAACTGGACGATCAATTGTTCCAAAAGAAAACAGAAGGCTTCTTCTTTTTCGAGTGTTGGTGATCCATGCACGATAAGATCATACAGTTTCGACAACGACATAATGATATCTGCATCGAAAACTACATTCTGAGTAAAATAGGGATGCAGTTCTTTTCCTGTGATCTCATAAGCAAATTGATCCATGATGTTCGCATCGACATTGATTGCACGATAATCAAGTGGTATATCGTCAATTGGTGCACATTGATGGTTGTCTTGAGGGTTGAACAGCACCATAGTTCCAGGACCAAGACTATATACCTTCTTTTTGCACGTCACCTGTCTGAATCCACTTGCAATATATCCAATCACATAAAACGAATGAAAATGATTGGGAAAGGCCTGTACGATATTTTTCAGCGAATAGGCTTCTATTTGCAAATCTTCATCAAAGTAGATTCGCCTATTTTCCTCTCTGGTATATATCTCTTGTTTTGTTTCCACGCATGTATTCCTTTGAATTTCACTTTACAAGAGGGGAGTAAAAGATGCTTGCAGAATAGTGAACCAACAAGAGAGCATATACTCTGGTTTATGACGTCCTTCTTTCAGCGATCAAAGCCATCAAGAAATAGACTAATTTTGCAGCAGTATAGTCACAATGATGCAACATCGGATTAGGAGAAAGTTCCACGACATCAGCTCCTACGATGGTCCGACCTTTGGTCAAGACCTTCAAGAGAGTGAGTGCATCCCACCATGAAAGACCACCAGGATCAGGAGTCCCGGTAGCGCTCATCAAGGATGCATCAAGCCCATCTACATCAAAAGTGATGTAGAGCTGTTTCGGAAACGAGGGAGGAAGTGTAAGGTTTCCAAATCCACCTGAAGAGGTTCGTAGTTCATAGAGCTCAGAGGCATCTAGATGCCCTACGTGATAGGCTTCTCTTGCCTCTACATCCTCTTTGCTAAAATTTCGTATCCCTACCTGAAACAAAGGGATATCAGCTTCTACAGCACGATGCATGACGCATGCATGGCTGTATTTGGATTCCTCATAGGTATCTCTCAAGTCCATGTGGGCATCAAACTGCAAAATGCCAACACTGCCCTTTGGAAATTCAGATTGCAGGGGGAGAAGCGCGGCATTGGTCACGCTATGTTCACCTCCCAGCAGAATGGGGAATGCCTGTTGTTTGAAGGCCTCTTTGATTGGTAAGGACGCACGGGTAAATACTTCTTCAACGCTTGTTTCATAGTTGCAGGATATTGGAGGATAGGTGTATATTCCCAACAATCCAGGTTCACCCAATCCTTCAACCAGTTTCTCCAGCTGAGAGGAAGCTTCAATGATCGCTTCCGGTCCTTTACAGGTACCACCTTTATAGGAAACGGTTTCTTCCAAAGGCAATGGCACTACATGGAAAAGAGCCTTTTCTTTTGGGGTGTTGGGATACTCAGAATCTAAAAAATAGTGTTGCATACGTGTGTCCTTATGATAACCGACTACGGTAATCTTCATAGCTGAAGTGCTTGACGACAGTATAGGAATCATTTTTCCATATACCAATGTCAGGAAGAGCAAGACCATTGAACATAGTGGTTTTCACCATGGTGTAGTGCATCATGTCTTCAAATACAATATGATCTGATACCTTTATAGTATCGGGATAGAGATATTCCCCTACCCAATCGCCTGCTAGACAACTCGATCCTCCAAAACGCAAGCGCATCATACCTGAAGGGATGTCTTGGCCTGTATACAAAGCTGCACCGCGTACCCTCGGGGTGTAGGGCATTTCAAGACAATCAGGCATATGAGCTGCAAAGGAAGTATCCAACATGGCTGTGGTGATCCCTCCATTATCTACAATATCCAAAACCTTCGAGACCAAAACACCTGTTTCCCAAACATAAGCCGCTCCTGGTTCAAAATAGAGCTGAATGTGTGGATACTTTGTATGAAACTCGGATACGGTTCTCTTGAAAAGCTCCAGGTCATATCCCTTTTTAGTCACCAAATGGCCGCCTCCAAGATTCAGATAGGTGATACGAGAAAACAAGTGTCCATACAAATGTTCTATCTGTTTGAGGGTCAAAGCCATATCCTCTGCACTGCTTTCACAGAGATTGTGACAATGAAGGCCAGATATTCCTTCGGGGAGCGTTTTCAAAGCATGGGAAGGGATACCAAGCCGAGAACCTAAAGCGCAGGGATTGTATAGGTCATTCTCAACCCTTGCATATTCTGGATTGATACGCAAGCCTGCAAGAACGTTCCCGATTCGAGATTTATACCGAGCAAACTCACTGAGTGAATTGAACGTGATATGTGAACTGAGTTCGACAAGCTGAGCAAATTCGTTTTCCTGATATACTGGTGCATAGGAGTGGATATCTGAAAAATATTCACTTGCGAGACGCGCCTCATTCAAAGAACTGGCAGTTGCACCTTGTGCACATTGAGCAAGTTCTGAAAAGACGCTATGCATGGCAAACCCTTTGAGTGCCAATAAAAATGTACAAGGAACATCTTGTTGCAATTGTTTTATCACCGCAAGATTTTTCTCAAAGTCATCATACTCCAGCACGAACGCTGGAGTATGGTTTATCCTTGACACTTCAAGCATGTTCAGATCCAGGTCTTGGAAATTAAAGCAGACCATCTGCTACTATCTCCCAAACCAAGCCCAACTGAGGAAGCAGCTGCATGAACGGGTCGGGGTCCAGCTGCTCCATATTCCATATTCCACTCTGTTTCCATGTTCCCAAGGCGAGTAAACGCCCGGTAATGGCTGCAGGTACCCCGGTTGTGAAGGATACTGCTTGGGATTTGGTGTCTTGGTAGGCTTTTTGGTGACTGCAATTGTTGAAAATGAAGTATGAATGTTCCTCACCTTGCTTCAACCCACGGATTTGACAACCAATGGAAGTCTGTCCTTGGTAGTGCTCACCCAACGAAGAGGGTTCCGGCAACACTGCCTTGAGAAATTGCAAGGGTTGGATTTCCATGCCTTGGTAGGTAATGGGTTTGATGCTTGTCATACCGACATTTTCCAACACCTGAAGATGGGTGATGTATTGTTGGGAAAAAGTCATCCAAAATCGTGCTCTTTTAATCGTAGGATAGTGTTTTACCAACGACTCCAATTCCTCATGAAAAAGTAAATAGGATTCTTTGGGACCTACACGGGGGTATTCCACGCTCTGGTGAATCTCAAGTGGTTCAGTGGTTTTCCATTGACCGTCTTCCCAGAATTTTCCTTCCTGGGTAATTTCACGGATGTTTATTTCAGGATTGAAGTTCGTTGCAAAACTCTTTCCATGGTCTCCTGCATTACAATCAACAATATCAAGATAGTGGATTTCATCAAGATAATGCTTTGCAATATATGAAGTGAACACATTGGTGACTCCTGGATCAAAACCACTTCCCAGAATCGCAGTCAAACCAGCCTTTTTGAATTTCTCCTGATACGCCCACTGATAGGAATATTCGAACTCTGCTTTGTCTTTAGGTTCATAATTGGCAGTATCAATATAATCGACACCACATTCCAAACAAGCATCCATGATGGTAAGATCCTGATAGGGCAGAGCAACATTGATGACCAGATCGGGCTTGAATCTGTTCATAAGGGTAACCAAGGCCTGTACATCATCTGCATCAACAGAAGCTGTCTCTATCGGTACAGGACCTGCATCCTGTGCGATGGCATCACATTTTGATTTGGTTCGACTGGCTAACAGTATGGCTTCATACACATCATCCATGCGTGCCGACTTCTTAACCACTACAGTTCCTACGCCACCGGCGCCAATAATCATCAACCGTTTTTTCACAGACTAATCCTCCTGGTCGGTTTCATAATAGGTATACCCACGCAATCCTGCAGTGTAGGCAGAAATGATCTTCCTGCGTTGCTGGGCGGTTATCCTACCCTCTTGTACAGCTTTTTCAGCTTTCGTACGTATCATTGATTCCAATTGCTTTGGATCATATTCGACATAACTGAGCACATCGGAGACGGTATCTCCTTCAAGTTCATTATGGAGCTGAAACTTTCCTTCTTCATCATAGGTGAGACTGACCACATTGGTATCCCCTAAAAGGTTGTGAAGATCTCCAAGCGTCTCCTGATAAGCCCCAACCAAAAACACCCCCAGAATATAATCCTCATCCAAGGGAATCGAATGCAACGACAAGGTGTTTGCAATCTCATTCCTTCCTATGAATTGATCGATTTTTCCTTCGCTATCACAAGTTATATCGGAAAGGATGGCCTTTCTATCAGGTTTTTTATCCAACATATGAATAGGCATGATGGGAAACAACTGATCGATGGCCCATACGTCCGGAAGCGATTGGAACAAACTGAAATTTCCGTAGTAGATATCAGAAAGCTGGTGTTCCAATTCCTTGATCTGAGGAGAAACATACTGGTTTTTTGCTTCCATTTTATAAATGTCTGCAATAATCGACCAATAGAGATGTTCTGCCACAGCTCGTTCTCGAATGTTGACCGTACCGTATAGGAACTTGTTTCGTATCTCTTCTCTGTAATAGTTCAAGTCATTGAGACATTCCTGGGTGTTTTTTTCAGTTAGCATTTTCTTTACATAGAGAAGGTTTTCCAATGCGGGAAGCAACACTTCGGGAATCTCTTCCTCTTTATGGTTTTCATCCCAGAACACATTGGTATCGAGGATGTTGAGCAGCAAGACCGAATAATAAGAAACCAAAGCTCTTCCTGATTCACTGAGAATCGTGGGATGATCTATTTTTTGCTCCTTACAGATGGTCATGACTTCTTCGACTATGTCGACACAATACTCGGTGGTGGTGTAATTTCGGCTATTACTTGAATTACTGCAACTGCCATCATAATCAATGGCCAAACCTCCACCGATATCCAACAACCCCATGGGAGCGCCTTCATGAATCAAACCGGCATAGAACCGGGCGGCCTCGGTAGCTCCCACTCGAATATCATGGATGTTGGGAATCTGAGAGCCCAAGTGATAGTGCAATAATTTCAGACAATCGAGCATTCCTTCACGTTTGAGATGGTCCACTACAGCTATGACCTGTGTTGTATCGAGACCGAAAACGCTTCGATCACCACCAGAGTCTGTCCAATGACCCCCTGCAATCGTAGAAGGTTTCATACGAATCCCGATATTTGGTTTGATCTTCAACGCACGGGCACGTTCTATGATGATTTCAGTCTCACCAGGCATCTCAACAACCAAGACAGTCTGGATCCCCAGTGAAATCCCTCGTAGTGCCAAATCAATATACTCTTCATCTTTATACCCATTGCAAATTACATAGGCTTCAGGATCGTCGATATATGCGAGGGCTGCGATAAGTTCAGCTTTGCTCCCTGTTTCCAGACCATGGTGGTATTGCTTGCCGAATCTACAGATCTCTTCTATGACTTGTTGCTGTTGGTTTACTTTTACAGGATAGACTCCACGGTATTCCCCAAGATAGCCAACATCATGCATGGCTTGAGCAAAACTTTCATTGATATGTTGAATTCTATCATCGAGGATATTGCTGAATCGAAGCAGTACAGGAAGTTTCATCCCACGTTCCTGCAGGCCCTTTGCAATTTTTAGAAGACTGATGGAAGAATCCAATGATTTATCCTTGAGTCTAACCTCAACCTCTCCCTCATCAGATATATGGAAATAGCCGTTTCCCCATTCCTCAATGCGATACAGTTCGGCAGCATCTTTAACACTCCAAGTTCCAGTAGGTTTCAGTTCCATGCTCTCTCCTTGATGTCATGTATACCAATATACCAAAAATGAGAGGAAACGGACACCTTCAGATGTTTGAGCCAAAAAAGATTATGAGAATTGC
>JAQVVB010000303.1 GCA_028699215.1 Sphaerochaeta sp.
CCACAGGAGGCTTATTTCCGCTTAGGCAAAGCCCCAAGTCTTTTTATCCACAGGTATAACCTGTGGTTTTCTATCGAATCGTTGCTTCGCTACGATTCGAGGATAAAAAAAACCTGCAGCCGGATTTTTCAGTTGCAGGTTTCCATGGTATTGGAGTTGTAATAACCTTAGCGGGGAACATCGGCAATGAAAAGATTTCCATCTACCTTCAGCTGATATTCTTGCAATGATGCCGCTACAATGTAGCACTCGCCTTTCTTGATGAGGACCTTCTCGTCACCACTGAATTCGACACTCCCTTCCGTACAGAAAAGCAATTCAATGCTTTTCCTGTCTTCTATGGCATAGGTCCCTGAGGAACAGACCATCAGATGGAACTCTTCTGTGGGGGTCAGTAGATGCACTCTCCCCGATTTGCCTTTCAACGTCAATGCCGGCTCTACATGCTTGGCTTTGATGTCCAGGACTTTCATGAGTTCCTCAACATCTATTTTCTTATTGGTCAAACCACCACGCAGAACATTGTCGGATGCGCTCATGAGTTCAATGCCATTTCCCAATACATAGGCATGCAGCGTCCGAGGCTCCAGATACAACGCCTGACCTGGCTCCAGATGCTTGACGTTCAAAAGGAAGGGGCAAAACAAACCAGGATCTTCAGGATACGCCGAGTAACAGGAAAGTGCGATTCCTTTGCTTTCAAGAAACCGTCCATCACCTGTTGCAAAGGGAAGTTCTTCCTTCTGTTTGAGAGAGGTGATGTACTCTTGAATGCAGGGAACCAAATCCTCTTTTTTCATGGTATAGAGCTTCTTGAAAAGCTTGGCTATTTCCTTGTCAGGATCACTTGCCTGTACATCGATTGTTGAAAAATGCTTTTCATAGCTATGGGGAATGAGAAGTTGCAAGGCAGGTACTATCTGATCAAGCATCCGAAAAGCGCACATTGCGGTAAGTGGAGTGAGTGCATAGATGATTTCAGCTTTGCGATTCGGATCTTTGTAGTTCCAGAGTTCCTTGGGCAGTTTTGGACGAAGCGAGGCTTCTTTTCTCCAACCTTCCTGGGCCTGAGCTTCAGTGGGATGACATTGGATGGAGAGAGGGCGATCGATAGCCAGCACTTTTAAAAGAAGAGGCAAGGTATCACCAAACCGATCCAAATGTGCTTGTCCGAACCAATGGAGACTGTCTTTCTGCAAGAATGAAGAAAGCCCTTCTGATGTCTCTCCTACCGTAGCTTCCCCGCTGGGGTGCGTTCCCATCCAGAATTCAGCTTTTGGCTTTCCGTCTTCGTCCATACAAAGAAGCGAAGGAATGAAGGATGGATTGCCCCAATCATACTCTTTGATCTGGCCTTTGATCTGTACAATATTCATACGAGCCTCCAAGCTCGATTATAGAAGTCTTGAAAGCGTATAGCAAGCAAAAGCCCGCAGATGCGGGCTCTTGCTGTAATAAATTCATCATTATTTCTTATAGTAACGAGGAAGCAAAACCATAGCAGCTGCAAAACAAGCGAGTGTGGCAATCCAAGCTACAAAGACATTGAGGAAAATTCCACCAAAGACAAATCCGACCAGCGCACAAAGAGCTGCTGTGATCGCATAAGGCATTTGGGTTGCAACGTGTTCAAGGTGAGGACATCCAGCTCCGGTAGAGGATAGGATGGTGGTGTCGCTGATCGGAGAAGCATGGTCACCGAATACAGACCCACCCAGGACTGCACTCACGCTGATAAGGGCTGCATTGAGCAATGCATTCCCATCAAGACCCTTAGCTTGGGCAAGGCCAACAGCTATGGGCATGACGATAGGGATCATGATCGCGAAGGTTCCCCAAGAAGTACCTGTTGAAAAAGAGATCAAGGCTGAAAGGGCAAATGCAATGACAGGGATCAGGGCGATGGGGAATCCTCCACCAACAACCACCTCACTGAGATAGGATGCAAGACCAAGTCCACCATCTTCAGGACTGCTCTTGATGACAGAGCCGATGGTCCAAGCCAAGGTAAGGATGATGAGGGCGGGAACCATTGACTTGATGCCATCACCAATCGCCTCACTTGCACCTTTGATGGTAAAGAGCTTTCTTGCGGTATAGTAGATGTAAGAAATCACCAAGGTGAAGATTACTGCATAGAAGAGCGCCATGGATGCATCAGTGTTGTTGAAGGCATCGCCAAGGCTCATGGAAGCGATTGCAGATCCCAAGGTAGGGATGGCATCGCCGTCGATGGCACCAAGATAGGTGGTCATGGGAAACAGGATGACTGCAGAAACGATGAGAATGATGATGGGAAACAGCATGTCGAGAGGTCTTGCCTTTGCAGCATTGCCGTCGCCTTCAATCTCAACTTCACCTGGAGCAGGACCATATGCTTCGTTGTACAGTTTCCCAGTTTCCTTGGCGTATGCAATGCTTTTTGCCATAGGGCCAAAGTTTCTTCCCGTAAGGATGAGCGTCAACACCATGATCAAGGTAAGTATGGCATACAGGTTATAGGGTACTGAACTCATGAAGAATGAAAATTCACTGATGCCCAAAGCCTCGAATCCTTCAGATCCTTTTACTATGGACATGACAGTGATGACCCAACTTGAAATGGGAACCAAAATACACACAGGAGCTGCAGTTGAGTCCAGGATGTAAGCCAGTTGCGCTCGGGGAACGTTGTTCTTATCAGTGATGGGGCGCATCACGGTTCCAACGGCAAGGCTGTTGAAATAGTCGTCGATAAAGATGAGGAGTCCACAGAACCACGTCATCAGAAGGCTGGTCTTGGAGGTGTGCAGTTTGTCTGCAGCCCAACGACCGAAAGCTCTTGCAGAACCAGTCTTGCTGAGCATACCGACCAACCCACCAAGCAGTGCACAGAACAGGAAAATGCGGATGTTCCATCCGTCATTCAAGGATCCTGCTATCATGTCAGTAAGATTGATGATGGCGATAAGAGGATTTCCTCCAGCAACTATCAGAGCTCCTGAGAAAATGCCGAGAAACAACGAAACCATTACGTCCTTGGTGATGAATGCCAGGGTAATGGTGAGAACGGGAGGAATGAGACCCCAAATTCCAAAGCTTACCATATTGACCTCTTTCGAATGGTGAATGACACCGATTGTGTGATATTATCTGACTATATCACGCCATTCGTTACAAAGTATAGGTATTTAATGGCAAATTGACACAATTTTTTACAATTTGTTATCCAAGTAACAAGCCAAGAAAATGCCCTCCTTTTCAGGGAGGGCATTCTGCAAGGAAACAACGACACTATCGAGAGAGAAGAGAGAATCGTACGGAAAGCGCATCGATGGGCTTATCCCCGATATCCTGACCATACTCCAACTGATAGTAGGCAGCATCGAGATGGAAAATGAGAAGGTCTACACCTACTCCAAAGGATTGGTACCCTTTATTCAAACCATAACGAAGATCCAAGAACGAGAGAACCCTTAAGGAAGCTCCCAATCGGGTCTGTTCGAAGAAAGCCCTATTCAAGGCCTCTCCTTCCAAACCGGACATGGCCATGACATCAAGGACGTCTACGGCAATGATGGGCTTGAGCAAGGATCCAACTTTCGGCGCCCAGGTGAAACCTGCATTGAGGTTCCAACC
>JAQVVB010000035.1 GCA_028699215.1 Sphaerochaeta sp.
CCCCCAGTGGATTTTGTGCTCCAATTCGAGCCATTGAGATGAAGGGGCCTTCGACATTCACGCCCATGATCTTTGCCCCTTTCTCTTTTCCCATGGCATCGACGATGGAGGTGATCGATGCAAGCATCAGATCGAGTTGATCGGTATATACTGTGGGCATGAATGCGCTTACCCCGAAATCAGCAAGGCGTTCGCTCATTCCCATGATAGAAGATGCTTTGCAATCCTCAGTTCCAAAGCCTCCGATTCCATGAATATGAGAGTCGATGAATCCTGGCATCACATAGCTGTTTGAGACATCGATCATGGTGGTATCTGGAGGAAACTGTTTTTCCTCCAATCTTCGCATGTTGAAAATATCTCCTATGAGACCATCTTCATTTATATATAGAGCGCAATTTTTAAGTTTCGCATATCCCGTTACTACTGTACCGTTGGTGAGAACTGTTCTAGTACCCATTGCAAGACCTCTCTTTACTTCAAATATACGTTCATCTGCATGATAGGTCAATGAACGTTAGTAAGGTCGTTGATCCAAGATCCTTTCTTTATGCGTATAAGGCCAATGACAAGTTTTGTTGCTTCTTCCAGTCCCAATAAGAGATACAGATTCCAGATATCGAGATGCAGCACCATTGAACCAAAGAAAGCCAGAGGAACTCCGACCGCCCAGACGCCAAACATTTCGGCAAACATCGAATAGCGGGTATCTCCTCCACTTCTCAGTATTCCAACGATTATCGACATGTTCATGCTTTTTATAGGAAGCAGCAAAGCGTTGACATAGAGACAGTATATTGCCATTTGTCGTACTTGTTGGGTTATGTTGAACAGCGAGGCGAAGGTGGATGCGAACAAGGCCTCAAAGGCTCCCGCAGCAATTCCCACACCCAATGCCGTGAGAATGAACCGTTTGGCATAGACTTTAGCCAATGTCATTTTTCCTTCCCCGATTTTCACTCCGATCATGATAAGGGTGGCATTGCTCACTCCAATCATGGCGACAAAGAACAGGTTGCCTATGGATTCGGTGACGTTCACAGCCGCAATTGGGTTGATTCCCATTTTGCTATAGGCGATTTTATAGGCTGTCATGCCCAATGCCCAGAAAAATTCGTTGAGAATGACAGGTAGGCAGGTGGGTACGATGTTGTTAAGGAATCGTTTGTTCCAATGGAATGCACTTTTTTCTCTGATGGCTAAGACAGGATGTTTTCGATATACAATGACAAGAAGCGCTATCACTTCCACCAAACGACTGAAAGCTGTGGAAATGGCTGCTCCAGCGACACCGAGTTCAGGAAAGGGGCCGATACCGAAAATCAGCAGATAGTTGCCGACAGCATTTATGGTCAATGAGACGATTGCCACTTTCAATGGGGTCTTGGCATGGCCCACGACGCGAAGAGCGGTCGAAAAAATCTGGCTGACAGCAGAAAAGATATAACTGATTGCAACGATACGTAAATACGAAGATCCATATTCAACAACAGCTGGAACCCTGGTGAAGATATGCATGATTGAGTTGGGAACGGCGAAAGAGGCTATCGCAAATATACATGAGCCTACAATGGCAATAGTAAGGGAGATACCCATGACCTTTTTGATGTTTCCCTCGTTTTTAGCACCCCAATACTGGGCAAGGAAAATAGAAGACCCACTGGTTATTCCAAAAAAAAGCAAACTGATAAGAAAGAACATCTGGTTTGCCAAACCTACTGCTGCAATGGCTTGCTCCCCTAGTTGTCCTATCATCAAAGTATCGACAAAGGAGAGGGAGTTTGCAAGAAGGCTTTGGAAAACAACTGGAAGCGCAAGCGAAAGCATTCGTTTGTAAAAGTCTTTTAATGTATCTGATGTAGGGTTCACGTTCTTTACCGTCTCGCCAAGAGTATTCTTGACAAATCCTTTCTGTTTGCTTTTTCCAAGGCTTCCAACACCATAACGCGATTTTCCGGTTTGTTATACTGCAAAAGGGCTCTTTGCAGATGGCGTTCTCGGCCCTTGGGGATGTAAATGGGAGTAAAGTTCTTATTTGGTCTTGGGTCAAGTCCTGTGTAGTACATGCAGGTGGATACTGTTCCTGGGGTTGGGTAAAACTCCTGGACCTGGTCAGGGACAAACGCTGTCTTATGCATATAGAGAGCAAGCTCAATCGCACTCTCAAGTGTGCTTCCTGGATGGGCTGCAATAAAATAGGGGATGAGATACTGTTTTTTTCCCAGTTCCTCATTGGTCTCCTTATAGAGAAGGGTGAACTCATCGTACAGTTCTGCACTTGGTTTTCCCATTGCGTCAAGAACCTGAGGATCGACATGTTCTGGGGCTACTTTAAGCTGTCCACTGATATTATGCAGCACCAAGTGGTTCATGAATCTTCTTCTGGTCTTTTCACTGGCAACTTTCAACAAGTAGTCATAGCGGATTCCTGATCGAATGAAGACTTTCTTCACAGCAGGTAAGGCCTCGATAGCTTCAAGCTTATCGAGATAGGGGTCATGAGAATCTTTAAGGTTGCTGCAGACTTGAGGCCAAAGGCACTCTTTTGTCGGGCAGGGGCCGAAGGTCTCCTGTTTGTCACAAGCCCTTCCTTGGAAATTGGCTGTCGGACCTCCCAGATCATGGATATACCCCTTGAAAGCAGGATGGGCAGTCATTTTTTTTGCTTCAGATACCAAAGAGTCCTGGTCTCTTGTCTGTATCATTCTTCCTTGGTGGCTGGTGATCGCACAGAACGAGCAGGAACCATAGCATCCACGGTTGCTGGTGATGGAGAACTGTACTTCTTCCAGGGCAGGAATTCCCCCTAAATCGTTGTAGTCAGGGTGGGCATCATACGTATACGGGAAGGTGTAGAGTTCATTGAACTCTTGGCTTGAAAGAGGGCGTGCCGGTGGGTTCTGTACAACAAAGCGATCCATACATTGTTGGATGATTCGTTCTCCCAGAATAGGGTTTTCGTGAGTCAATTGAAGTTGGAATGCCTTTGCATAGGCCATCTTTCCAGCTTCAGTAGGGGTGTTTGATTGAGGGTTTCTATCACTGACTTCTTCAAACGATGGCAGTGTGATGGTTTTATACGTAGGGTCTAATGCAGAAAGACCTTTCGAGGAGGTTGCAAATACCGTCCCTCTGATATCAGTCATGGCCTTGATGGATTCTCCTTGTGCAAGGCGCTCAACGATTTCAAGTGTCTGCAATTCTCCCATCCCATACACCAAAAGATCAGCCTTGGCATCAAGGATGATGGGCTTGCGTACTCGATCGGTCCAGTAGTCATAATGACTCATTCTACGCAGGGAAGATTCCAACCCGCCTATGATGATGGGGATTTCTTTTCCATATGCTTGTCTTGCTCTGGAAACATAGCTGAGGGTTGCCCTGTCAGGGCGAAAACCTGCTTTCCCTCCCGGGCTGTACTCGTCTTCACTGCGGGGTTTTGCGTTTGCAGTATAATGGGAGACCATACTGTCGATATTTCCTCCGCTGATCATGCAGGCAAGACGAGGTTTTCCCATTTTTAGAAAATCTTTGGTTGAATCCCAGCTAGGTTGTGCAATAATACCTACGCGATATCCTTTACTTTCAAGTAATCGGGCAAGTAACGCTGTGCCGAAGGAAGGATGGTCGACATATGCGTCGGCCGAAATGAAGGCTATATCGATTTGGTCCCAAGCCCTGTTTTTCAGATCGTTTTGGGTCGTTGGAAGGAATGCATTTCTTGGTTTTTGTGTGTTCACAACGCCATGATAGGCTATTGCTTACCGGGTGTAAATAGGATACTTTTCTTACTACAAAGGAGCTGGATATGTCAGAAAAAGAGTTGATTGTGCTTTTCAACCCCCATGCCGCAAAAGGGAAAGCCGACAAGTGTCAACAAAAGATAGCGGACATATTCAAGCGCGGTGGTTTTGAGCCTACCATCTTTCTGACTCAAAAGGAAAAAGGTGCTTCTGAATTGGCTTATCAGGCAACACTTGACGGGAAGAAAACCATCATAGCTGCAGGTGGAGATGGCACGGTAAACGAAGTTTCAGATGGAATTCTCCGAGCAGTTGCTGAAAAGGGAATGGAAGTACCTCGGATGGGAGTTGTCCCTATAGGTCGGGGCAATGATTTTGCCTGGGGAATGGGGATTCCAAGGGATGTTGAAAAAGCTTGTATGATCATCATGAAAGGTAACGTCAGGAAAATTGATGCTGGATTGACTTATGGTGGAAAGTATCCACTGGGAAGATATTTCGTCAATGGTGAAGGAGTGGGCTTTGAGCCGTTGGTGAATTTCATCGCCAGTGATTTCAAGCATGTTTCGGGGACGCTCAGTTATGTGCTTGCCCTGATAAGGATCCTGATGCATTATCCACAGCCCTATCATGTACATTTGACCTTGGATGGCAAGGAAACTGTGTTGGATACCCAGCAGTTGAGCATCTGCAATGGAAGAAGAATGGGGTCAGCCTTCATTATGGGACCTGATGCAATTTTCGATGATGGTTTTTTTGATGTGGTGTTTGCAAACCGTCCGGTAAAGAGTTCCCGTCTGGTTCCTGTGGCCCTTAGGTTCTTCAAGGGGACCCAAGTCAACCTCCCAATTTTCTCTGTGGTGCGTGCAAAATCCATTACCTTGGTATCGAAAAACAACCCTATGCCTGTACATGTTGATGGAGAGGAGATATCAAAGGGTTGCATGGAATTCAAAACTGAATTATTACCCCGGATTCTTTCTGTTTTTGTGTAATTTGTGAAAACTGTGTCTAGAGGTTGTAGAAAAAGCAGTTTCTTTAGTAAAGTACCGTTTTTGTCAAAATAATGCTCTTTTCTTTTGGGTGTCAATTAGCTATTATATAAATGATTAGAAATTTATTTCAATTACAGAGTTGCTTGTTTCTAAAATTAACTGCTTTCTGTTAGTTGTGGTAAATCCGGTTGACTTCTCCGAAAAGAGAGTATATTCTAAAAAATGCGCGTCTTATGTAGTTTTACCAGTTTTGACCTGTATAGTAAGGAGTCCCCATTTGATAAAGGATTTGGTGCCGTTCGTACATTTTTATGATCAGGATTTTGTCGATATGTATGACAGGTCTTGGGTATGGATTGACGAACTTTGGAAGCAAGGGACTGAAGCTAACGGGTTTCAAGGTTCCTATCTTTCCTATCCCGACCAGACCACATTCAATCAGTACTTGTCCTGTTTTTCCGCTCTGTTTCTTGTCTACAGCAACCAGAACAACTCACCGTTCCCGTTGCTCGATTACTTTTATCAGAAGCAAGAAGCAAACGGAGCAATTCGAGGTGAATATTCCCTGGAGGATGGATCTCCCGTTTTTACGGCTTCCAATCCTGAGGGCATTTTCCCTCCTTTGTTTGCGTACGTTGAATACGGATTTTACCATAAGGTAGGAAATAAAAAGAGACTTAAGGAAATCGTTCCTATTTTGGAAAAGTATTTTTCCTGGATTCAAGCGACCTTCCAGAAATCCAACGGTCTCTATTCGGTTCCTGTGTCTGCATGCCAGACGGGAAATATTCCTCGTGATCATGTATATTACCCACTTGATTTCAATGCCCAGCTAGCAGTAAATGCTCTCTATATGTCTTCCATTGGAGATATCCTTAATGATAAGGAACTGAGCTTCAGATACAAGAGGATTTACTTCTCTCTGAAAACCAGAATCAACTCCATGATGTGGGATCCTGAGACCAATTTCTATTATGATTTGGATATCAAGGGAAACCGTATCACCAATAAATTCATCGGTGCCTATTGGACCATGCTTGCTGAAATCCCCAATGATGAACGTGCAGCGTACATGATTGAGGATCTTCACAACGATCAGGAGTTTGGCACTGATAATCCGTTCCCCGGAGTTCCTGTTTCTTCTCCTTATTTCTCTGAGAGTGGCAATGGCTTTTGTGGTGGTGTTTTATCTGTAAATACCTTCATTGTCATCAAAGCCCTTGAGAAGTACCAACAGTTTATCTTTGCCCGTGAATGTGCAATCAGGCATATGTATTATCTGCTGGATACCTTGCATCCTGATGCTGATACCATTGGGGATGTCTGGGAAGCGTATCTTCCCAACAAAGAAGGATATTCATCCACCACTGAGATGGCAAACTTTCCTCGCAGGCGACTCATGCCGTATGCTGGGTTGGTTACCATCACCTTGATGATTGAAAACATCATAGGGTTGGAAATCTCTTTGCCGAGAAAGACGGTCAATTGGGTGATGCCTTCCCTTGAGGCGATGGGAATTGAAAACCTCTCCTTGAAACGAAACATGATCACCATTCTCAGCAACAAGACTGAACGGGGCTGGGAAATTCGCCTTGAGTCTGAAAAACTCTACTATTTCACCATTGAGATCCTTGGAGAGAATAAGAAGAAAACTCTGCCTATTCCGTCCGGTAAATGTTCGATGTTGATAGATAAACTGTAAACGCATATGGCATGGCTTGGTAAAATGTTCGGAGGTACCCTTGGGTTCATGTTTGGTGGACCGTTGGGAATGATTGCTGGTATTGCCTTCGGGCATATGTTTGATAAAGCAGGTACTGCTGGTACGAATCCTTATGCCCAACAGGGTTCAACATCTGGTACGTACTATACTGCACAAGATCAGTCCCAGATGATGTTTTTCGTCGGGGCTTTTTCTATGCTTGCCCGTCTTGCTTCTGTTGATGGTAATGTCAGCTCCAGTGAGCGGCAGAAGGTGTTGGAGTTCATCCGAAGAGATTTACGCCTTGGATACCAAGAAGAAGAAGCGGCCATGAAGGTGTTTGATACTGCCTTGAATGGTGGGGGAACCTTTGAGCAGTTTGCTTCTCAGTTTTATCAGAATTTTGCCCATGCTCCAAATATTCTTCAGATGATGATTGATATTTTCTATCGGGTTGCCGCTGCAGATGGGCATGTGAATAAAGTCGAAGAGGCAATGATTCGTCGTGGAGCAACCATCTTCAGGATTCCCGATTCTTTCATAGATGCACTTTGCAGGAAGTATGGGGGGTGTGCATCTTCAAGCGAACGATCCTATGCTGTTCTTAATCTGAATAGAAATGCTTCAGACGATGAAGTCAAGCGTGCCTATAGGAAGTTGAGTATTGAGTTTCATCCTGATACACTGGCTGCCAAGGGGATGGGTGATGAATTCCTTGCCCATGCCACCGCGAAGTTCAGGGAAATCCAACAAGCTTATGATGAGATCAAGAGAGAACGTGGAATCAAATAGATAAAACAAGGAGCCGAAAGGCTCCTTTATCAATTTTAGAATTGGACTCTTCCTTTCATTGATCTCGCCAACGTAATGCGGTCGGCATACTCTAAGTCTCCTCCAATCGGAAGTCCACTTGCCAAGCGGGTGATCACCAGCTCGGTTCTTGCTTTAAGGATATGTCTGATATAGAGAGCGGTGGTATCTCCCTCTTCGGTAGGGTTGGTTGCAATGATGATTTCCTTGAAGGATCCTTCCTCAATTCTTTTCAGCATCTTGTTGAAGGTGAGGTTTTCAGGACCGATGCCATCCAAGGGACTGATTGCTCCTCCCAACACATGATAGAGTCCATTGAAAGCCCCGCTTGACTGTAGGGTGACGATATCCTGAGGCTGCTCTACAACGCACAAAAGGCTTTGGTCTCGAGAAGGATCAGTGCAAAGGGGGCAAGGGTCCTCCTCAGTGAAGTTCCCACAAACCGAACAGGGGAAAATGAGGTCCTGGATGGTCGCGATGGTTTCACCAAGCAGGTGGTTGTATGCTGGATCTGTCTTGATGAGATGATAGGCAATTCTGGACGCACTTTTAGGTCCTATTCCCGGGAGTCTTGCTAAGGTTTGTACCAGGTTTTCCAATGCTGTCATAATCAGACCTGCGGCATCATGGAGCCGAATGCTCCAGCATATTTAAGGCTTTCGCTTTTAATCTTTTCCTGGATTTTGTTCGAGGCATCATTGAAAGCCGAGGCAACCAGAACTTGAAGCGTTGAGATGTCTGAAGGATCGACGATTTCAGGTGAGATTTTCACTTCGGTGATGACGAACTTACCGTTGATGGTGACTTCAACCATCCCGGCACCTGCACTTCCTGTAGCAAGGATGTAGGGTAAATTGGCTTGCATTTTCTGGACATTTTCTTGGATGCCTTTCATGTTTTTCATTAGTTCAAACGGATTCATATCCATATTCTTCTCCTGAGTCTGTGTTTGATGTAATTAGAGAATTTCACCTCGAAATACTGAGGCGATCTTATTGATGACAGGGTCTGTCTCAATTTTTTTATTTGCCGTTTCTGTTTCTGCACAACAAAAAGAAAGTTTTCCTGTGTATCCAGAAATATCCTGAATGAGAGAACGGAATTTTTCAAGGTTCTCTTGAGCTTTTTCCTTGCAGAAATCAGTAGTGAAGGTGAGAACCAGGCCATCGTTTTGTTGTTCAACCTTGCTTATGGATTGAGCTACTTGAGAGAGTAGAGGGGTGTTTGAAAGTTTGCTCACCAAAGCAGGGATATCGTCTTTTGCGAAGGGTCGAATGGTTTTTTGTTGCACCAAAGGAGGTGCTTCAACGTTCACTTGGGTGACAACTTCTTTGGTAGCCACGGTTTTTTTGGGTTGCACTTCTTGAATTTCTTGTTGAGCCTGGATCGGTGCAGGTTGCGGTTTGGCCGCTACGGTGACTTTCCCTTGGAGTATCTCATCTCTCATCTCTGCTATTTTTTTCACCAATGTAGTGGGTGAAGCAAGATGGGGAAGCGATCCCAATCTACTGATGGCAAGCTCGAGTTCAAAGCGTGGATTGAGTGAATAGCGAATATCCCTATAGAGTTTGAGGAACAGTTCAAGGGCAGCTTCGAGTTGCTCTTGGCTATATGCACTTCTTACACCCAAGGGAATCCTGTCGCTTTGGATACCCAGGATGGATTCTTCGGTGACCCCTGATTTCATAAGAAGCAGGCTTCGGAAAAATTGCGTGAAATCCTTGATGCACTGCTCGATGGAAATACCGTTCTGCAGAAGTTCTTGGACGGAAAGCAAAGCAGAGGCAACCTCTCCTGATAAAAGTTTTTCAATTACTTTTGTTACTTGATCTATTCCCACCAGGCCCAACTTAGCGCTGATCTCTTCTAGGGTGATATGTCCATTGGAGAACGACACTACCTGATCAAATAGGGTGTATGCGTCACGCATTGAACCTGTGGACTCTTTTGCAATCCAGAACAAGGCATCATCATCGGCTTCAACATGAAGCTCGCTGGCAGCGTCCTGCAGGCATTGTTTGATGGTCTGTAGGTCAATGAGTTGGAAATGGAACTGCTGACAGCGTGAACGGATGGTAGCGGGTACTTTTTGGGGTTCTGTAGTTGCAAATATGAAAATGATGTAGGCGGGTGGTTCTTCGATGGTTTTGAGCAACGCATTGAATGCGCTGGTCGAAAGCATATGCACTTCGTCAATGATGTAAATTTTATAATGGCTGGTTTGTGGAGGGAAAAGCACTTCGTCTTTGATTTGTCGAATGTCATTGACACTTGTATTGCTGGCACCATCAATTTCAATGACGTCAACGCTGTTGCCACGGGTGATTTCCTTACAGTTGGAACATACTCCGCAGGGTACAGGAGTAGGTCCTTGTTCACAATTCAAGGCTCTTGCAAGGATACGGGCAGAAGAGGTCTTCCCTACTCCGCGAGGACCGCTGAAAAGATATGCATGGGCGATTCTTCCCTGTTCTATTGCATTCTTGATTGTTGATACCACAAATTCTTGGCCCACAAGATTGTCAAACAACTGTGGTCGTTTTCTGGTAGCCGTTACTTCATATGCCATTGGAGCTCCCTTGGAAATATACCTACGTAGTATACCATAAATTGTAGTGAACGGGTACACAGTCAAAACCCAAGAATGAACAAGGTTGTTATAGCCTACATAAGTAATATGTAGGGAAAAATAACGTGAAAAGTTTTTATGTTTGATAGGTTAAGATTAGGGTAATTGATTGGTTCATCGTTAATTATACCTATGACATATATTGTTGTTTTCCATTGAATTGGAATCATTCTTGGGCTATTATACACTAGGATAGAATCTTGCTTCAAATGAACCCTGCGTGCATCCATGTAAAAATTATTGATTATTCTCAGACAGGATTGTAGAAGTCTTTTTGAATAGTCGAGAGGGGGAGGTTTGTCTTGATGGTTGAATGTTTTTTGGACAATGAACCAATTGATTTCAAGGATATGGTATCACATCTGGCGGATGGTATCTATTTTACTGATTCCAAAGGAATCGTAATATATGCCAACCAAGGGTTGGTAACATTGCTTGGCTTTGAGCGGCCTTCAGAAATTCTCGGCAAATCAATTTTTTCATTTATTGCTTTGGAATATAGGGAATTCATCAAGAAAATCTATGCACATGAAATTTCGCCTGAGTTGGTTCCTGATCGGATAGAAGTGAAAGTCCTTCGTCGTGATGGGTTCTGTACTTGGGCTGAGGTTCGTCCTACTGATAGAAGGACAATTGGTCCAAATAAATCAGGTTCTTATGGTGTCGTACGAGATATTTCTGAATTCAAGCAACTACAGGAAAATCTACAGAACCTTGCAATAACCGATGATCTGACCAATCTCTATAACAGGAGAGGCTTCAAGCTTATGGCAGAACAGGAGCTCAAGCACTCTCTTCGGTTGCAGACTCCCACCATCCTTCTCAGTATGGATATTGATGATTTTAAATACATAAATGATACATTTGGACATGAAGAAGGTGACAAGGTGCTGAAATTGGTAGCAAGTACCCTTCGCCATTGTTTCCGAACCACGGACATCATAGCCCGTTGGGGTGGTGATGAATTTGTGGTATTGGCTTTGGATGCTCCTGTAGGATACGTTTCCTTGTTGTCTGATAGATTTGAACAGAGCATCAGAAAAGCTTCTTTGTCTGAATTGCTTCCCTATCCTCTGTCTGTTACAACGGGTATGGAGTCTTCGGATATTTTGGAAAGTGTAAGTTTGAACCGACTGATTGTGAATGCTGATCGCAATATGTATGCCAGTAAAAGAAAGAAACGATTAGGCGAATAAAAAAACCCAGCCAACAAATCGCCTGTGTCTCATACATGATTCACTTACCGCTGCTACCTTCCGGTCCTGACGGGGTTGGGCAAATATGTATAGCACAGAATCTGTTGACTGGGAAATTAACGGAGAGGGGGGGATTCGAACCCCCGGTGCCTTTCAGCACACACGCCTTCCAAGCGTGCACCATCGACCACTCGGACACCTCTCCAAAGAACGAATTCCTAACAGTAATAAACCAAAAAATAATCCAAGCTATCGGAGAGAGAGGGATTCGAACCCTCGGTACCGTCAGACGGTACAACGGATTTCGAGTCCGTCTCCTTCGACCACTCGGACATCTCTCCAGGTGATATGACCGTAAAATTATGAGACCAAAAGGATTCGAACCTTCGACCCTCAGTTCCGCAAACTGATGCTCTATCCAGCTGAGCTATGGTCTCAAACATGTAAAAAAACAAATCGGAGAAGGGGGGATTCGAACCCCCGGACCCGTTACCAGGTCAACTCCTTAGCAGGGAGCCCGATTCGACCGCTCTCGCACCTCTCCAGAGTAACAAACATATACTATAACAAAGCAGATGAAACAACGGAGAGAGGGGGATTCGAACCCTCGGAGACTTGCGCCTCAACAGTTTTCAAGACTGCCTCCTTCGACCGCTCGGACATCTCTCCAGTTAAAAAAAGACGGGACAAGAAGCCATGTATTCCAAATTGCTTCGCTACCAATCGGGTTTCTACTATAGTTATCGGGTCAATCTTTGTCAAGTAACCTTTCTCACGAAAGAGTATTTCCCCCTCATTGGGAAGTGATAATGTCTCAAGCAAGAGGAAGAGACTTTGTCGCAATATCTGTATGAAAGGAGGCTCTTCTTTAACCTAAGGATCATATCCTGTACAGTCTACACACATTTTGCTCATTTCTCTTGTAATCTTATTTGGATAGAGTATTTCTTGACAGGATAATCTCAGCTCGTCATCATGTAGCAACAATGAAGTTTACTCTATTCAGGAAGAAAGTAAGCCCTCCTTCTTTGGTTACTGAGGAAGTTGCGCCGAAAAAACAAAAGATTGATACCCTTAAAGCAGGAAAACTGGCTTCTCTTGCACTTTCCTTGACAGACAAACTCATAACAACGTATGGACCTAGGATTGCAGGTACTGAAGCAAGCAGAAAAACGGCATTGGATCTGGAGACTGAACTCAAGGAGTTTTGTGATACGACCGAATATACGGAATTTTCCATGCACAGTGAAGCATACACACTTTGGCTGAAACTTATGGTAATCGTGTATCCTGTGGTTCTTCTCTTTTCATGGTTTGGCCTTCCTATTCTTGCTCTCATGCTCTATGGAGGGTTTTGTATCTATGTGGCAAGAGAGTTTTTCTTTTTCAAGCCTGTATGCGAAAAGTATACTCCAAGCACTCTTGGAGCCAATGTCCATGGGGTCATTGAACCAAAAGAAGAAGTAAGGCATACGATAATCTTCAGTGGACATCATGATAGTGCCCGTTTGTACCAGTACAACAAGCTTGATCGAGAGGAGTATGCCAAGAAAGTGTTGCTTCCCATTATATTGTTCATCTTGCTTGGTTTTTCTTCAGTGGTTCAGTTTTTAGTGGAACTTTTATCTGGACGACTTTTTTCATTCAATTTTCCTCCTCTCGCCAACATCATTCTCAATGTATTGCTCACTCTGGGAATCCCCTTGTTGTTGCCGCTTCTGCATTTCGTCTCTGATAAAGGATCTCCGGGTGCTGGTGATAATTTGGTTTCGAGTTGCATGAGTGTACAGCTGTCACGATTTTTTGATTGGAAACGCAAATGTGGAAAACCTTTGGAACACACCAGGCTGATCTTTTGTTCATTTGATGGGGAAGAAGTCGGACTACGAGGTTCCCGTGCATGGTTTCAAAAAAACGTCTCTTTATTGGAAGATCCCATCATGTTGAATTTCGATTCTCCTTACTATGCTGATGAACTTACCTTTTTGGAACGGGATGTGAATGGGTTTCAGCCTCTATCCTCCAACCTGGCGCGTAGATGCGTAAAAATAGCTCGCGATATGGGATATAAAGCAACAAGTGAGGCTCTCCCTTTATTTGCCGGAGGGACCGACGCAGCAGAAGCGTATCGCAGCGGTGTCGAAGCAAGCACGCTGACAGGAATAGTCTGGGATGATCGTTCCCGACCCGCTGTGTATCATACCCCTGACGATTTGGTATCCAGCATCGAACCCAAGGCAATTGAACAGGCACTGTCCATTGCAATTCGGTTGGTGGAATTATTTGATGCAGAGGCACTGTATGATGAGTCGGAACCCATCGTCAAACAAGACCAAGATGAAGGACCTGATTTGGTCTTCAGTAAACTTTCTATTCGCTGAATTGGATGGTGTCACGTCCATTTGAAATTTCAGTGATTACCTTGGAAAGATGCTCTTTTTCCTGAATTGCGACGGTTCCCTTAATAAGGACTTCTGTTGCAAATTGTTCATCAATGATAGCCGCATTAGCTTCAATCAAACTCTTTTTTATAGGTTCATAGCAACTATAAGATGTTGTTATGACAAAATTACACTTCATAACCAGTTCTTCAGTTTCCAGGATTTCCAGAACTTTTTTTGCACTTTCGCCGTAGGCTTTTACCAAACCACCCGTGCCTAAAAGCGTTCCTCCAAAATAACGGATGATGAGGATTGCAACATTGGTGACACCACTTCCTTTCAAAACTTCCAGAGCAGGCCGGCCTGCGGTGTTTTTGGGTTCATGATCATCGCTACAACTGAATTCATCACCATGATCACCTATTACCGAAGCATGTACGACATGATTCGCTCCTGGGTGATCAGCCCTGGTGCGAGTAACCAAATCCTTTACTTCTGCAAGGGAGGTACAGGGAAGAGCCAATGCGATGAAGCGAGATTTCTTAACTTCAAGTTCATAGTGTGCTGGGTGTAACGGTATTTTCATGCTACCACCTGTGACCAAACAGATTGTCTTGGTCTGCTGGTGCTGAAGTAGATAGCTCTTTTGCGTAAAAGGACAGCTCGCTGAGTTCCTCTTCACTGAGAAGGAGAGAGGATGATGAAACATTTTCTTGTAACTGGGTTTTGTTTCTTGCTCCAATCAGCAGACAGTCAAAACCCTGATGCATCGCCCATGCCAGTGCAATGGTTGCAATTGAAACCTGTTTTTCTTTACTCATCCTTTCCAGTGTAGCATGGAGTTCCAAAAAAAGTGGATATGACATTTTATTGTAAACATAGAAGTTTTTTCTCAAATCTTGAGGAGCTTGGAGGTGTTGTCCATTCAACAAGCCTACCCCCAAGGGACTGTACCCAACAAGTTTGATGGATTGTTGCTCACAAAATTGTTTCTGTTCCTCAGCTTCTCTCATCCATAGGAGGGAACAAGGAATCTGTAGGTAATCAATCGGATGGTTTTCCAAAGAAG
>JAQVVB010000036.1 GCA_028699215.1 Sphaerochaeta sp.
GAGTACATCGGGCTGGATGCAAGTGCAAATTTGAAGCCCTGCTCTTTTTGCAAGTAAGAAAGTTGTGCCTCTTGCATCCTGTATAGTGATTGCAGCTGCGCGAGATCGTCTTTTTTGTTCAGCAAGGCATCTTTCAACGCCTCGCTCACTTCTTTCAGGGAAGGATGTACGTCACTTTGCCAGTCGACAATGAACTCTTCAAGTCGCGTGGCATCCAAAGCAGGAGATACAGGTCGATCCAACCCATCAGGTAGAGATACATCGGGATAAGAAGAAGCCATAAGTGAAAAACCGAGTACCATCTGAAACAAAAGAAACAGAATTCGTTTACTCTTCATGCAGTTTTTCTCTCTTGTCATAAATCACTCCATACAGCATGGGGATGATGAACAGAGCGGTCAAGGTTGAAAACAACAGGCCAAAAATGATGGTGCTGGCCATCGGTGACCAAACAACCGAATATCCTCCAACTCCAATGGCTGTGGGAAGCAAGCCCACGATGGTTGTCAAGGAAGTGAGCAAGATGGGACGCAACCTGGTGGAAGCCGCTTCAACGATGGCCTCACGCACTTTCACTCCAGATAAACGCTGTTCATTGATGAAACTGATCAAGACAATCGCATCGTTCACCGCAATGCCTGCCAGTGCAACTCCAGAATAGATGACGGTCGTGGAGAGTGGAGTTCCTGAAAGGAAAAGATACAGCACCACACCTACAAACGCAAAGGGAACTGAGAAGAGGATCAACAAAGGCTGGCTGTAGCTGTTGAACTGAGCTCCGAGAATGAGGTACATCAAGAAGATTCCCAAGAGAAACACTTGGAGGATGTCAAAGAGCAGGTTGGTGAAATCACTGAACTCACCACCTACGGCAAAATCGATATCAGGATAACGGTCTTGTAGGCTTTGGTCCCAAATTGAAGCTATCTCTTCGTTGACCTCCTTGAGGCTGATGGAAGCTTCGGCATTGGCTGTAACGGTAATTTCTCGTTTTCCTTCGAGACGTCGGATGGAACCGGTGGAGTTCACCATTGCGATGGTTGCGATGCTGGATAAAGGAACGAGTCTTCCATCATCGGTGGGAATGAGGACCTGTTCCAGATTCTCAAATCGATCGGTGGTATCTGCATCAAAACGGACCACGATATCTATCAATTCATTATTCTCGAAAAAGGTTCCGGCTTTGATGTTGTCGAATCGTGCACGCAAGAACGAGCCTACATTACTCGCACTCACCCCAAGGGCACTTGCCCGTTCTTGATTGAGCTGTATCTGCAGCTCGGGACTTCCTGAAATATAATCGCTCTCAATATTTGAAACTCCATCCACAGATGAGAGCAGGTTCATGATGGAATTCGAGGCATCCACAACTTGCTTGTAATCATCTCCTGCAAGGCGAAAACTCAGAGGAGCGGCAGTGGGAGGACCAGTCTGGGCTTTTCTAAAAAGCACTTGTTCAGCTCCGCTGATATAGTAGGTCTCGTTCCGTATTTCATCTATGATTTCATCAATTCCACGTTCCCTACCCTCGTCTTTTTCCGCCAAATCGACAGTGATCTGCGCCTGGGTCGAATTTGACTCCCCTCCTCCAAGACTTCCGATGCTTGTGCTTATGGAGAGGACTTCGCCGTTTCCAATTTTCTCGAGCAACACCTTCTCATACTCCTGGACCAATTTGTTGGTTTGCGCAAGAGATGATCCACTTGGCGTGGTTATTTCCATGGAAAAATAACTGTAATCCTCTGCAGAGAAGAGGTCTTGTTGAAGAAACTGTATCAAGGTAAACGTTGAAACGGCGATAATCAGAGCGAGTATCAGAAACAAACCCTTGAAACGATAGAGCTTTGCAAACAACCTCTTATACCCCATCTGAAAGGGTTCGAACCACCACCCAGCTTCTTTCTCCTTTTTCTTTGGTCCCCATTCAGCATAGTGACTGGGAAGAAAGAAGAGAGCCTCGGCCGTGCTTACTATCAAGGCGATTGTAACGGTCAAGGGAATGACCCGGAGGAACTTGCCTATGGTGCCGGGGATGATCATCAAAGGCAGGAATGCAGCAACCGTTGTACCTGTAGCCGCAACAATCGGCCAAATCACTTGGTTCACCCCATCGATTGCCGCATCATGTCGCAGCATTCCACCGACTTGAAGTCGATATGAGTTCTCGATGATGACAATGGCATGGTCTACGATCAGTCCTAAGACCAATACCAGTCCAAAAAGCGTATTGGTATTGATGGTTTCCCCCATCAAATCCAGGACAAGAAATGTCAAGGCAAAGGTCACCGGTATGCCCAAAGCCGTTATGAAGGCATTCCTGAAACCGAGAAAGAGCCAAAGGATGAGGACGAGCAGGACCAACCCCATCAGGGCATTGGAAGAGAGTACGGAAAGACTGGATGCAATTTGCACAGTTGAGTCGTTGAACAAAGTCAACTCGATTCCATTGCCTTTTGTGCGTTGCGCTTCTTCTACGATTGCACGAACGCCATCCACTACTGCTACCGAGCTACCTTTCACGACCTTGGTGACCCTCAGGTTGACAGAGGGATTTCCATTGAACCGGGCGATTGAGGAGTCAGGGTCGAAGCCATCAAGGACCTCTGCTACGTCAGAGACTCTAACAACCCCTTCACCAGTAGAAGATCTGCGTACAATGACCTCCTCAATGTCCTCGATGTCATCAATTGACCCAAGCGTCCTCAACAGATACTCCCGTGTCTCGGTACTGAGATTTCCACTGGGTATCGCGTTGTTCCCTTCCGAGATGGCCCGAACCACCTCATTTACGGTCAATCCAATTGAAGTAAGCCGCCCACTGTCAAGGTTGACCAGAATCTGACGACTGGGAAGTCCAATCAGTTCTACATCTGCTACATCACGCACTTTTTGCATCTTATTCTGCAAAGAGACTGCTTGTTCCCGTAGTTCCTGATACGGTAGATTTCCGCTGATGACCACCTCAACTACAGGAAGAAAATCTGAAGACGAAAAATCATCCACCACAGGAGAAAGCGCTCCGTCAGGGAGGGAGACCTGGCTGAATCGTGTCTGTGCATCCTGATACAAAGCCTTGAATTCTGCATTTGAGATCCCATCGTCGAATTCGACACGTACCACAGAGAGACCTTCACTGGTGACTGAACTGATTTTCTTCAGCTTATCCATTCCCTGAAAGGAATTTTCTACTGGAATGGTGACCGAAGCTTCCAAATCCTCAGCACCGACACCAGGATATGGAACGATGATGTTGACCCAATAGAACGGTACTTCGGCAAATTGCTCCTGAGGCAATCTAACCAAACTTAAAATACCCAAGGTGAGGACGGTAATCATCAGGATGTTCACGAACACCGGCTTTGTCACCGAGAACCGACCTATGCTGAAACGTTTCTGTTCTTCCATAATCGGATCCTCACTTAATAAATTTGTGTTACGATGGAGCTTCCATCCAACACCCGGGACAATGCACTTGAAAGGACTTTCTTATTGGATAGATCAAATCCTTCTTCAAGCGACTCTATTGCGGTCTGATCACCATATTGGTCGATGACCTTCACTTCTATGCGTTTTGCATTGGTGCCATCGACAACATATACATAGGTTTTATCATCTTTACGTACCATTGCTGAGTTGGGGACCAACGTATAGGAAGGAGCTTCTTCATTGAAGATGGTCACTTCAGCGGAAATCCCCGCCTTTATGAGTTCCGGTCTTGGATTGATGAAGTCAACGAGCACCGCCCAGCTGCCTGTCCTGGAGTCGCTGCTTGCACTGATGGCACTCACCTTGCCCTGAGAGACGATGGTCTCAGTGGGAGTTCTGATCGCGATGCTTGCAGGAGCTCCTTCTTTAATTAAGAAAAGCTGGGTCTGACCAACAGCGAGGGTTACCCTCAGATGTTCCAAGTCCACCACCCGGGCTATCTGCTGACCGGCTTGCACCTGATCACCTACAACCAAACTGGTCTTTTCAGCTACACTGCCTGATATGGGAGTGGAAATCTGGGTATTTTCCAAATTATTTTGGGCTTGTTGCAATTGGGCATCAAGGCCATCAACACTTGAGCGCGTCTGGGTGAGCTGCACCAAGGATATGGCGCCACGTTCATAAAGCTGTTCGTAGGCCTTCAGTTCCTTGAGACTATTCTCATACTGTTTCTTTATCTGGCTGACTTGCAGAGAAACGATGCTGTCGTCCAACGTCAAGATGACTTCATCCTTCTCAAGCGTCGATCCAAGATTGAAGTTGATGGATTGAATGACACCCCCAATTCGAGCCTTGATGCTGACTTCTTCTTGGCCTTGAATGGTTCCACTACCTAAAACACGGTCTCTCAAAGGAGCGATGCGTACTTCAACAGCAGAAGAGACGATCTGGGTATAATCGGTTGCTGCAGCAAGTTCATCCAAAACGACGGGCTCTGTTGCAGATTTGAAACAAGAAACCAGTAACAAAGAAATCGTACACAATGCCACTGCAGTATACACTTTGGAATGAGTCTTCATGGAACACCCCTATAAAGCTGATTAACAAAAATAAAAACACCTAAATGATACTTATTTTTAATAAGGATACAAATATTTTATCCTCTACACAAGTGTCAAACAAGCCGAAAAACGACAATCTTGTAAATCATTGCCAAACCCTTAGCTATAGAGATAGCTATCTGCTTGCTTGTTCAAAGATCAATTTTCTGGTAAACTGAATTCATTCAACACAGTGCAAATCGTTGGAATCGTACGCGTTCTTGTGTACATGCCCTATGCGTAGGACAAAAACAACGGTCGGAAGCTAGCTTCCCTTAGTAGGGCGAATGAACGCCATGCATGAAATGAACATGGTATATGAGTAATAAAAACACCGAATTGATTCTCTTACGGGCAGTAAATGTAGTATGCCTTGCCTTTGGCATACTCAGCATTGTTGCATCAATGCTTGCATCTTCAAAATCCCTTCTCTTAGATGGCATGTATTCGCTTATCCAAAGCGTCTTCATCCTTATCTCAGGACGCGTGGTTACGTTGTTGTTTACAAAAGACAACGAAACCTATCAATTCGGCTATCGTGCGTTCGAGCCCTTTTTCATTGTCATTCGTTCAGCGGTGATGCTCTTCATGATTCTTGGAATCGGAGGGGCTGCTGTCGTTTCTCTCTGTACAGGAGGAAACTCCATAGATGTTTCCATAGCCCTTAGGGTATCAATCATTTCGCTGGTAGGATGCATCGCAGTGTGGTCCATACTCTTTTTTCAGGCAAAACGATTGCAATCACCGGTATTGAAGACAGAAAGCCGTTCATGGTTCGTTGATTCCATCATCAGTTTTGCTGCTGTGCTCTCTATGGTATTGATTCACCTGTTTAATGAAGCAGGGTATGTAAAAGCATCCGACTATGTGGATCCGATCATGACCATCCTCTTTACCTTGGGCCTTTCCCCCCTGCTCTTGAGTACTCTTGTAACAAGCGCCAGAGAACTGTTGGGTGCAGCTCCTCCAAAATCAGTACAGAAAAAACTTGAACAAATCGTTAAATCCTATGTGAAGAAAGAGAATTTCCTCAAGTCGGAGGTATTTGCAAACCAACAGGGAAGAAGCCTCGCCGTTACCATATACATCTATTTGAAAGAGGAAAGAAAAGTGAGTGAAATCGATGCCATACGTGCCGAAATGCTTCAAAAATTACGTTCTTATTCCTCTTGGTGCGAAGCGGACATCATCTTCACCCTTGATGATCGGTGGGTTCAACTCTCCTTGCCTCTCGCCGTTGCCCAAGCGTAGGAAAGCTCAGTTGCTGCGAAACCGAAGATTTGCAAGGTAGAGTCTTTTCATTTCCTGCTTCCGTTTCATCGGTTCCAGACTATCAAAAAACGCGAGGTGGAACGATTCCCACATGAACACCCATCCCCCGATATGCAGACCTTCCAGCAATACTGAGAACCAAAGGGCTCGTACAATTCCAGCATGCAGAACAGCATAGAAAAGTATCAAGACCAACGCGATGCACATCAGAGCCAGACTTCTTTTCAAAATTCTTCTGACCCTTCTCTTTTCATTTCGATACAAGGAGAGATAGTAGTTCTTGAAACTTGTTGTAACCAACTGCTCCTTTTTGCTGTCGAGCTCTCCTGCATTGACAAAGAATTGGATTTCCAAGGCTTTTCGCATGGGGATGTCCTGTGAACAGATATCAAGGAATTCAGCCAATTCAGGATGCATATCCCGTTTTCTGAAGGCAGCATTATCCCACTCATGGAAAAATTCCAAATAGGTATCCAAGGCGACATCAATGATGGTCCTGTGGTTTTCAGGGTTTTCTCGGTAGAGGTTCTCAGTCTCCTTCAGATCTTTCATTCCTTGCCCTCCTTTCTCGTGAAAATCGTACACCTTCAAGACTGGGGAGGACAGCTCCCCACAATCGGCAACCAAGCAAGCAACTTCTGGATGTTTCTATCCCAATAATCCCAGGTATGAGCACCTGATTCCTCGTGATAAGTCAGGTCAAACGAGGCTGAGAAGGTGTCTCTGAATGTATGGTTTCCTTCCAAAAGAAAATCTTCACTACCGCAGCTCTGGAAGAGTTTCGGTTTCACTGTCGTCAGCTTTCCCGCCAGGGCAAACAAATCATGTTCACTTCCTTCAAGCGTTCCAACATCGCCAAAGGTATTCGTCATTTCCCAAGGGAAGGGACGATTCTGTTCTTCCTCATAGTGCTTGCCCAGTTCCACCAGATCCAATGCCCCGGAAAGACTACCGGCATGGCTGTACTGATGTGGTCGAGAGAGAGCAAGTTTGAAAGCACCATAGCCTCCCATGGACAAGCCGGCTACAAAGGTGTCTTCACGTTTGGACGAGATGTTGAACATGTCCTTCATGAGAGATGGAAGTTCGTCTGCAACATAATTGAAGTAGGGATACCCTCTAGTTTGGTTGGTGTAAAAGCTACGATGTACTGACGGCATGACCACAACCAAAGGGAGAGAAGAAACATACCGTTCCAAAGAGGAATTCCTTACCCAGCTGGTATGATCTTGCTTCAGACCATGCAACAGGTACAAGACTTTATACGGTCCCCTCATAGAAGCTTTTCTATCTTGAGGCGTCCTCTGACAGTTCTGGGGAAAGAGAATCTGCACCGAAGTGTCCATCATCAAAGAATCGGAAAAACATGAAATCTGTAGTAATGCCATGAACAACGCTCCTTGTTTCCAGTATACACAAAAAACCTGACAGATTCTTCCTGAAAATAAAGAAACAGAGACAGTTCATACAAACCATCTCTGCTTAGGTATCACTATGCGATCACCATGTATCATGGTAAGGCAATGTTTTGAAACACGCTTCGGCTTCTGCAGATTTGGGTATGCTTCTTACAAAGCATACCCATAGATACACCTACTCTTGTTGAGAGGGGAGAATCTGCTTGAGGAATGCTTGGGTACGTTCATTTTCCGGGGCACTGAACATTTTTTCAGGAGTTGCCTCTTCAAGAATGATACCATCATCCATAAAGATGACTCGGTCGGCGACCTCTTTTGCAAACCACATCTCATGGGTTACCACAAGCATGGTCATACCCTCTTGGGCAAGTTTGGTCATTACTGCAAGAACCTCACCTACCAACTCAGGGTCCAATGCACTGGTCGGCTCATCAAACAACATGATTTTCGGTTCCATGGCAAGAGCACGTGCAATGGCCACACGTTGCTTCTGCCCCCCTGAAAGCATCGCTGGATAGACATCGGCCTTGTCTTCGAGCCCTACACGCTGAAGCAGTTTCTCTGCTTTTTTCCTGGCCTCGACTTTTGGCAAGCCTTTTACCTGCACCATGCCTTCCATCACATTGCCTGCAACCGTCATATGAGGAAACAAGTTGAAGTGTTGAAATACCATGCCCAGTTCCTGGCGCACTTTGTTCAACTGCTTCTCTTGGTGTTTCACCAGTTTTCCACTGATATAGATCTTCCCTTTCTTCGATTTTTCAAGAAAGTTCACACATCGCAGCAGCGTACTTTTCCCGCTACCCGAAGCGCCGATGATCACCACCACTTCTCCACGTTTCACCTCAAGGTCAATACCCTTGAGTACTTGCAGATCCCCATACCACTTGTTGAGGCCTTGAATCTGCAGGATCTTTTCATCTGTTTTTATTTTTTCAATCTTTACACTATCAGTCACGATCACTCACCTTCAATTTTTCCTCTACGCGATGGATCACATAGGTCAAAACGCTGGTCATCAAAAGATACCAAATACCTACGATGATGAACATTTCCATATACATAAAGGTCGAGGAACCCATCTGCCTTCCTTTGAGCATAAGCTCAGGAACAGCAATGGTGGAAGCCAATGAACTATCCTTCAATGCAATGATCAATTGGTTTCCCAAAGAAGGAACCGCTCGTTTGAAAGCCTGCGGAAGAACAATCCTCCGCATGGCTTTCCCGTGGGTCATTCCCAAACTCCGAGCTGCTTCCATTTGTCCATAATGGATCGATTGAATCGAACCACGGAAAATTTCCGCTATATAGGCTCCGTTATGCACTGCAAGTGCCATGATGGCTGAAGGGATGGGAGCAATCGTAACGATCGAAGTAAGTCCGTAATAGACTATGAACAGCTGAACGAGCAACGGTGTCCCTCGGATCAAGAAGATATAGGCTTTTGAGAGAGATGACAACGCTCGGTTTTTGGAGAGCCTCCCCAAAGCAACCACCAGGCCGATGAGTAAACCCAACAGCACCCCAAAGAATGTTATCTGGAGTGTGTAGGAGGCAGCTTCTGCAAACAGAAAGAATTTTTGGGGGATTACACTCAAATCCCAGGGTAATATGTTCATAGTTTGTACCTATTCCCCTACTCTCTTGTGATATCTTCGCCGTTGAACCATTTTCCGCTAATAGCGGCCATCGTTCCATCAGCAAACATATCTTTTAGGATCTGATTGACCTGTTCTCTCAGCTCATCATCATCGTCATGAAAGGCGATGCCCATGGTTTCGCTTCTCAGTACAGAACCTACCAAGGTCAATGCATCTCCATCCTTCAAGGCTCCAATTGCATTCAAACCAACGATTCTGTCGGTAAGAACACCGTCGATCCGACCATTGAGCAATTCCAGAAGGGTCTGGTTGTCATCTTCATAGAGTTTTACAGAAACACCCAGGTTTTGAGCATCGAGTTCATACGTTGTACCGGTCACCAGTCCAATGGAATGGGAACTGTCAAGGTCTGAAGGACCGTTGATGCCGCTATCTTTACGGACGATCAACTGAGGACCGCTGTAGTAGTAAGGAATGGAAAAGTCTACACGCTCTTCTCGCTCCGGGGTGATGCCCATGCTTCCAAGGATGCCGTCATACCGTTTTGCACGCAAACCTTCGACGATGCCATCCCAGGCAGTTGTCTTGTATTCCAAGGTCTTCCCCAATCTATCGGCAATTTCCTGGGCGACATCTACATCAAATCCAATGACTTCTCCTGCATCCGTCATGTAGTTAAAGGGAGGGTACCCTCCTGATCCTGCAAAAGAGATCGTATTGGTGGCCTCTTTCTGGCCTTGGGCGAAAACTGTCATCATAGAGACAGTCATGATAATTCCGACGATGGTCAGTAATTTCCACATTGATTTTGTGTTTTTCACAAGTAAACTCCTTTGGTGGTATATGTGCAGAATTGTAACATGTAATATAAATTTTACACAACCCTTTAATCTCTTAAGCTTTCTAACATATGGAATTATATATTTTTTAAATTTTAATTATGTTATAATTAGTTTTATAGCTAACATTATATATAAGTATAATTTATATTTATTTATTTTGCATTTCATGTTATATTTTCTAACATGGTAAAAAAGTTATCAGAGCCTAAGATTATTGAGATCAAAAACCCTAAAAACGGGGTCGTTTATCTGTATCAGGACCAATTCTACTGGAATCAGGAAAAGCAACAGACGCGCCATCGACGACTTTGTATCGGCAAGTTGGACCCCTCAACGGGAGAAAGAATCTTCAACCAACGCTACCTTGCTCACCGCGATCAAGCTGAGCAAGTATCCCGCATGCCTGTCATTGCATGCAAACCAGAAGGGACATGGTTGTTGCTCGACAAGGTCTTCACTACTTCAAAACTCAAGAAACGTCTTTCGAGCATATGTTCTCCAGAAGAATTATCCAGAATTCGTGCTTTGGTTTTTTATCTGGTCAGTGAAGACAACCAGCTTTCAAAGGCTCCGTCATGGCTTGATGCTCATTGTCCTGAGAAAATGCATCTCACCGTGAAGGACATGCAAAACACGCTCAAGCTCGTGAATACAGACGCGCAATATCAATTTTTCAAACGTTGGTTTTCTGAGAAAAAAGGAGAAACGTACCAACTCTTCGACCTTACCAGTGTAGCATCCTATGAGAGCCATAACCCCTATCTGCACTATGGTTTCAATCGTGACAGAGAAGCACTCGAACAAAACAACATTGCCATCCTGACCAATCGAAAGACACAAAAGCCTTTGTGTTACTCCCTTTTGGGAGGTAATCTTCGGTCTTTGGATACGGTTGAAGCACTCACCTCACATGTATCCCTACATGATTTCAATAGGACCAACCTTGTTTTGAACAGAATTTTCTATACACGGGAGAAAATCCATAAGCTATCAGAAAAACAGTATCCCTTTCTCATCAGGATCCCTTCACGACAGAAATGGGTTGATATGCTCATCAGCAAACACAAAGAAGAAATTCATCAGGCAAAACCTTTCTTTGATGAAGAAGGCAATAAAATCCAGGCTGTCTCCATTCCTCAAGAGCATGACTGTGTCATACATCTGTATTATGATGCAATCTGGCGAGGGGAACAAAAACGAAATCTCAAGAACCTATTGTTTGCCTGCAGACAGGAACTGCAGGAGAACCAAATCGTCGAAGAACACCAACGACTGTACGAGGAGTACTTTGAGGTCAAGTATTCAAATCGTACCATAGCAAAGGTAACTTTTCGAAAAGATCCTTCAAAAGTATTCGAAGATTCAAACACTGGGTATTATGCCATCCTCACCAAAGGTGAAGAGGATTACCAAAAAGCCTTGGCAACGTATCTTAAAAGAAATGAACTGGAACGTGAGTGGGATGATCTTAAGAATGAAAAAGACTGTAAGATGCTGGAGGTGCATGATCCTTATCTTTTTTCAGGAAGAGTGTTCTTGCAGTTCTTGTCTTTGATACTCTCCACCTACATGGATACGATTCTCAAGGACAATCAATGGACGATGGGCTACAAGGAAGTCTTGTCTCATATGGAACGGTATCAGAGGATTTCTTTTTCAAAACTCCTCGAAGAGAGATATACAGTGCCTGATGAAAACCAAATAGCCATCGCCAGACTATTCAAGCTGAAATTGAAGCAATAGCTTTCGCAGGTTTCATTCTTCTAGGAGTTGCATGGCAAACCAAAAGCATCTGCTCAAGAGGAATTTTTTTTATTTTTCCTGTAATCTTATTGATTCATCGCGGTTTTCCCTTATGAAGAAAAAGGATTTCGTATGGACAACGCTCATCGTAGGCATGCATTGTTTTCTCATATTCTCAGTATCATCTGTTGCTTCATCATCCTTTTCTTAGGAACAGGATGTGGAGTGTACAGTAAAACCCCACCTGTCAATCCTGAACTGATGGATGCTTGGTCGGGTCCCTTGCTTGAGGATACTGATGCAAAATATATCAAAGTCTATGTACAACCAAGTCAGACTTCAATCACCCTTAGCATGAATGATTTGAGTGAAGATCTGAGAATCTTACTTGCCGAATACGAGCAGAGCCAAGAGAACGTGGACAGCAGCACCCATGCCACCAATGATGGGGGAAAATACATTGAAGAGCTGTCAGTGAACATTCCTCACCCAGGTGATTATGTACTGATCATAGAAAAGACCAATCCCTGACAACTCTTCAGACGATTCAGCAAATTACATGGGCACTTACTGAATCAAACGAAATACCTACTTCATCACCGACCTTGTGAAACCCTTCAAGAACTGGATTGTAGGAAATAGCCACAATAGGTTCAATCTTACCCTTCACTTGTATTTCATACTCCATGGTTGCTCCAAGATAGACTGCATGGCTCACTTTTCCATTGTAAAAGGCATCGGGACTTGGATCTGTAATCCTCAGCCCCTCAGGACGTATGACGATGGTACCGCTTTTCCCTTTTTTTACATCTTTGTTGAAGGAGGAGAAGGTGTACTCTTTCTTATTGACCAGAAGAGTCACTTCAGTATCCAATTTAGTTACGGTACCGGAAAAGAAATTTGCCCTTCCTATGAAGTCGGCCACAAAATGGTTGGTCGGTCGGCTGTAGATTTCAAAAGGTGTACCCAACTGTTGGATGATTCCTTTGTCCATGACCATGATTCGGTCACTGACCGTCATGGCTTCTGCTTGGTCATGGGTGACATAAATGCTGGTGATACCGAAGGTTTGCTGGATACGTCGAATTTCTGTACGCATCTGGTCCCTGAGTTTGGCATCAAGATTGGAAAGTGGTTCATCAAACAGCAATACCCTTGGTTTATTGACGATAGCCCTTGCCAGAGCCACTCTCTGTTGCTGTCCACCGGACAATTGACTGGGCTGGCGGCTTCCTAAGGCAGAAAGCCCCATGGTCTGCATGATTTTATCAACCTCGACTTGTATCTCGGCTTTTTTCATACCCTTCAACTCGAGACCAAAACCAATATTCCCTGCAACCGTAAGATGAGGAAAGATTGCATAGGATTGGAAAACCATTGAAGAGTTTCGCTTATTGGCTGGAAGGTCATTGACCAACTCCCCATCGATATAAACGTCGCCTTTTGTCTGTTGCTCGAATCCACTGATGATTCGCAATGTAGTGGTTTTTCCACACCCAGAAGGTCCTAAAAAGGTGACCATCTCCCCTTCTTTTATTTCGATGTTCACATTGTCAACTGCAGTGAACTCTTTGTTCTTATCATCATGATCGGTGAAAATCTTGGTCACATTTACCAGTGTTACGCTCATGGTTTATCTTCTCCTAGTGGGCAAGGATTGAACTATTTGTATGATACTTCAATCTCAAAAACGTCTTAATGACAAACATTGCCACCAAAATGATAGCAACAAGAATCAAGCTGAAGGCTGCAGCGGCTCCGATTCGTCCACTTTCAACCTGACTCATAATCTGTACCGTCATGAGTTTCCACCTTGCTGAGACAAGGAAGATGGCTGCACTGATAGCAGTCATGCTTCTCACAAAGGAATAGATCAGTGAACTGAAAAATGCGGGAATCATCAAGGGAAGGGTTACCTTACGGAAGGTCTTGTTACTGTCAGCTCCCAAATCAACCGCAGCTTCTTCAATGGAGGGATCTATTTGATTCAGTACAGCCACTCCTCCTTGAACGCCAACAGGAAGATATCGAAAGATGAAATTGATCAGAAGGATTGCCAAGGTTCCCGTGAGATAGAATGGCGCATGATTGAAGGCAAGGATATACCCGATACCAACAACCGTTCCAGGAACAGCAAAACTCAACATGCTGGAGAACTCCATGAATTTCCTGCCCATGAATTTTTTTCTTACAACCAAGAAGGCAATGACCATTCCCAATACTCCAGCAATCGGTGTGGAAAGACCGGCAATTGTCAGGGTATCGAGAACTGATTCAAACCCAACCCGAAACACATACACGAAGTTTTGTAAGGTCAGTTCATTGCTGTTTCCCCAAGACTTGGCAAAAGCTCCCCATACAATGCTTGCATAGATCAAAATCACTATAAAAGCGATGAGACAACAGACAACAAAGAGCATCCATCGTGCTTTTTTGCTCACCACATTATTGGAAGATTGGGTTGGTTTGCCTGTAACGGTCACGTATTGCTTCTTGCTCACCCAATATTTCTGCAATACATACGCAGAAACGGAGGGAACCAAAAGGATAAAGGCAAGAGCCGCTCCTTTTGCAAAATTGCCCATTCCGGTTATCTCAAGATAAGCCTGTACGGAAAGGATGGGAAACTGGGCACCAGCAAGCACCAATGGATTGCCAAAATCTGCAAGCGACTCTACAAAGAGCACCAATGCAGAACTGGCTATACCGGGAATGGAAAGAGGAAGCGTTACTTTCATGAAAATGGTGAATCGGTTTCCTCCCAAGTCCATTGCAGCATCTTCCAAGGTTGGACTGATTGATTCCAACACCCCACGCAGTGTGATGTATGCGACAGGGAAAAAGGTAAGTACCTGGGCAAAAAGCAGTCCCTTCGGTCCATACGCATTGGCATTGTCCATACCTAAAACAGTGGAGCTTATGAATCCATTTCGCCCAAAGAGCATGATAACGGCAAGAGCTCCGATGAATGGAGGACTGATGATGGGAATCGTGGCTATGAGATTGAAGAATTTTCTTCCAGGAATATTTGCCCTAGTCAAAGAATAGGCGAAAATATAGGCGATGAAGGTTCCAATGGAAGCAGTTGCGACGCCCATCCAGAGAGAGTTCCACAACGCC
>JAQVVB010000304.1 GCA_028699215.1 Sphaerochaeta sp.
GGTAAAAAACTTGATGGCGTCTTTTTGGGCACACTGTTGTTTTTCAAAATCAATATAGGAGAGCGCAAAAAGTGCTGCGTATCCCAAGTCGCTTACCGTGGCGGTGACGGCATAGCCTTTTGCTTGGTTGATTACAGCATAACAATCCCATTCCTTGATTCTAAAAGCGTTGGCTTTGATAGCCTTTCTGGAATATGTCCATAGGGGTTTTCGTGCCCAACCTTCTTCACGAATCTTTCCTTTTCTGTCCAAGAGGAGCTGTGGTTCTTTCACTTCATGTTGCATGAAAACCTCCTAAGTATGTTGTACCACTACAGATTCCAATCATCAACTGTATACGTTTGGCGAGCGAAAAATCTTGGATTATCTCTCTGCAAGGTAATGGTGGTCACCCCTTTTGGATGGTCATTTGAACCATAAGAGCCATAGCTTGCGCTCCTTCCTGCATTGAGAGAGATTCCTTCCCAAAAGCCTGTGAAGTCATTGAGATGATCGTGACCGCTGAAAGTCGCCACTGTTGAACCATCTTCAACCATGGCGCTGAATAGACCGGTGTTTTCCCAAGGAACATTGATCTTCTTATCGTTTTGTACCCCTGTACCAACGCCGCTTTCCCACATGAGTCTGTATTCTGGAAGTGGTATATGGAAAAATGCATAGAGTGGCACTCCTTGTAATCCTTGGGTCATCCATCGATACCAAGCTATCTGGGAAGGGTAGATGTAATCGGGGCCGTCTCCATCTTCATAGATGCGATGGTCGTGGGAGTCAAGAAAAACCAATGCCTGTACGGGAACTCCTTCGTGATCAAGGGAGATGATGTAGTCGCTTTCTCCCCGTACCCAGCTTTCTCCTCTGCTGAAAAGTGCATGGGGATACTCCATCAACAGATTGCCCAATGCTTCTCTGTCGTAACGGTATTGTCCATCATGGTTTCCAAAACAATACGCCCAATATTGGTCTTGTTCTTCCATAAAGGATGCAAATTCTTGCAAGAGCAACAGACCGTTGAAGCTGAAAAGCAAATCACCTGTGATGACGGTAAGATCGGGATTTGTCTCCTCAAATGCTTTTTTCAACAACTCATAGAGTTTATCGCGGTTGGCAAACGGTCCCCTGCGAAGATGGAAATCTGTAGCCCAGAGAATGGTGAATTCTCCGTTTTCAGGATATTCGAGGGAAAAGGCTTTGTTTTCTTCAATTGCCCGGTCGAGGGAGTAGGGATGGTCGGGAAGTTCAAATTGTTCGGTATCCCATGATACATCTTCATAGATTTTTGTATTGGTAAGTCCATCAATGATGAAGTATGTTGTAATTCCTAAGACAAGGATAAGAAGTGCAAGGAGATGGAGAGCTATTTGTAGAGGTTTTTTCATAGTGGTGCTACTACACTAGCATGGAAAATAGGAATTTTCTATGGATAATGGTAGGCAAAAGGTATAAAAAAAGCTGGCCGAAGCCAGCTTATTTCTTGGTCTTGTTAAAAGTTACATGGTCTCGCCGAGGATGACGGAGAAGAAGGTTCCAAGGAAGTTGTCAGTAAATTTGTCAGAAGTGTATAAGGACTGTGAGAAATCCTGTTGGTTCTGTGATCCACTGAGATAGTTATAGAACATCGTAATATAGCTGGACATTCCTTCGTCGGTCGTCTCTTCATCAACCATTGCAACAACATATGAGGCATTGCCCTTGATAGGATCGAGTACAGTACCTGCAGGTTGGGTGTACAGCAATTTTGCCTGTGCTTCTTCTGCAGCGACTGCAGCAAGAACCCCATTGGGGTCAGTATAGCTGAAGTTGTTCATGTACGTACTTGATGAGAGGTTCAACGGAGTAGCTGCTACATCTACAACTTGAAGATTTGCTTTTTCTGCTGCTGCTTCAAAGTCATCTTTTGCGTCGAGTGCAAACTGTGTGGCCAAGCCTGAAAGATATTCATCTACAATGGCATTGTCATTGTATGCAAGGTAGGCTTTGACTGCAGAGAGTGTTGCAGGATCAGCATAATCTGCTTCGCTTGGAGCGGAATCCAGACGATAGATTGACCATGCATTGGGGCCTTCGACAGGACCGATCACATCACCGGCCTGTGCAGTCAAAAGCTGGGTGGCTTCGTCTGCATTCTTGAAGTTTGAAGTGAGGCTATAGTAGAAGACCTTTCCTACTTTACCTTGTTCTGTTGCATAGCTGTCTTTGCTGGATGTAACAGCAGCATCTTCAAAGCTCTTTTCTCCACTGGCAATGGCATTTGCCACTGAAGTAGCTTCTTCCTCGGTTTCGAGGCTGATGATGCTCAAATCCATGCTGTAGAACAACTGTTTGTTCAAAAGAGCGTATTCACTGGCTTTCTGGTCAGGATAGAGTGAAGCATTGAAATCAACATACTTGAAGGTGCGACCTTTTCCAGCCATTGCTGCAACATAGTTTGCTTCAGCTGAGGATGAAAGGGCAGTACCGATGTCGTCAACGACAATCTGATAGGGCAATGATCTGCGGATGGAAGACTCAATGGAAGCCTTTCTTTCAGCAGTAGTATTTTGATAACTTTCAATATCGAACTTACCGTCCTTATCGTAGGCACCACTTTCGATGATGGCACGATTGACTACATCTTCAGCAGCTATGATACCTGCATCGTCGGCAAGTTGGTTGATGGCTGTGAAAATTACAGTACTGTCAAAGGCACTTTTCCAAATCTGGTATAGGGTTTGGGTGGTGTTGCCGTCTGTAGTCTTGTACTGAGTGGCGTAGTTCTGTACCTGATCATAGAAATAGTTGCCATAGGAGTAGGAGATATCTTCTTTTCCATACTTTCCAAAAACGATGGAATTGGAATTTCTACCACCTACAAAGGCTTCAATGGCGGGAGCCAACACAAAGGATACTGCAATGAGCAACAGGATGATCATTCCAAGGACCCAACTGAGGGATACCTTTTTCTTTGGTTTGACCGCAAGAGCTTTTTTGTCTTTTGCCCCAGTGCTGTTTTTCGTGACTTTTCCGAATTCGACTACTTTTGTCTCATCTTCGGGCTTCTTTCCGTTCGTATCGTCGTTTGAAGACATTATAAACCTCTTTGTTCCCAAGCATTTTCCGCCTTTGCGGACATTCCTATGAAAAATACCATTTCATATACACCCTGTCAATGAATAGCTTCGGAAAAGCACTATTTGACCTGGACATCTCATATTGACAATCAAGGGGTCAAAAGCTATATTGGACGTCGGCTGTAAGGCTGACGGGTAGTAGCGCAGGGGCTAGCGCACCTGGTTCGGGACCAGGGGGTCGGAGGTTCAAATCCTCTCTGCCCGAAAGTAATATCTGTAGTATTTATTGGAAGCTCCTTGTCTCTAACATGTAAAGAGAGATGGGGAGTTTTTTTGTTTTGTTCCAAAGAAAATGAAAATCGATTTGTTCTCCAATTTTACTGATTCTCCTGCTTATCTCATCAAGGTGGACAAGTACTGTTTTTCTCAGTACTCTCCATGGATGAAGATACCGAAGAAGGACAGGGAAGTTTGCTCTCTTGCCTTTTTCTTTTAGGAGCGATGATGGCCTATACCGTGTTAGCCCTCGATT
>JAQVVB010000305.1 GCA_028699215.1 Sphaerochaeta sp.
CCCAAGCAGGAATCTGTCCAGCCTTGGTTACGCCTTCAACGAGGGCAGTGCGATCAACAGCAAGAGCGAGAGCCTGTCTGACCAAAGGATTGTTCATGGGGGACTTCTCGGTCTGGAATACATAGTAATAGGTGGAAAGCTGAGGTGCGGTCTGGAAATCATCGCGCATGGATGCAGCATTCAATTGATCTGGTGGTACGTTGGTTGCCCAGTCAATCTCACCATTGAGGTACATGTTGTAGTTGGTGGTATCGCTATCGGAGGAGTAGAAGATGACCTTGTCAACTTTTACTGCGTCCTTGTCCCAGTACTTTTCGTTTTTGCTTACGGTAAGGGAGGTCTGTGCAACTCTTTCAGTGAGCACAAACGGACCATTGCCTACGAAGTTGGCAGGATCGGTCCAAGCTGAGCCGTATTTTTCAATGGTGTGCTTGGGAACGATTGCAAATGAGTAGTGGGTAAGAGCGTCTACGGCATACGGCAGAGGTCCGATAAGGTCCATCTGGAAGGTATGATCGTCAAGGGCGCGGATACCGACAGCCTCAGGACCAGCCTCTCCAGCGTTGAACTCTGTTGCACCGGCAAGGAACATGCAAGGGAACCAAGCATAGGGGCCTGCGGTGTTTGGGTCAAGAATTCTCAACCAGGAGTAGACGACATCGTCAGCGGTGATGGGAGTTCCATCTGACCACATTGCATCCTTGCGGAGCTTGAAGGTGTACTGTGTTCCATCTTCGTTGCCAGTCCAGCTTTCAGCGACGCCAGGAACTGCAAGTGCAGTTTCGGGATCGTTGGCTACCAAGCCTTCGAAGAGGGCTTCGAAAATCCTGTGTTCGGGGACACCCTGAATGAGGGCTGGGTCCAATGATTCGGGTTCAGCACCATTGGAAATGCGGAACACGATTTCGTCTTTTGCAACGGGAGCCGGTGCGGCAGGGGCCGGAGTCGGGGTTGCAGCAGGAGCCGGAGTTACGGCAGCGGGTGCTACTGTAGCTGCGGGGGTAGCAGTTGCGGCGGGCTTGGGCGCTTCTTCTTTTTTTCCACAGGAAACAAAGAGGGCGCTTACAAGAAGGACGCAAAGCAAGATAGCCGAAAATTTTTTCATAGACATATCTCCTTGTAATTGTAAGTATAGACGTTCAACTTAGCATATTCTACATTAAACCACGAATCAAGAGAAAACGCAAATGTGTTCAAAGTGGAAACATGGTCGTAGATTCACGAAACGTGACATTCTATGCAAGGTGTATGGTTATGAGACTCATGAGGATGACCTTTTCTGTCTTTTATGGCTATATTGGAAAGCGTGAGGGGGCTATGAATGGTTAGGCTTAGTACAAGGACATCTAAACGTGGGATCATCTATGCTGTGAGCCTAGGCTTTCGACTTTCCTGTTGGGTGTTGACGCTCTTTTTGTTTTGGGGATTGGCTTTGAATGTAAGTGAGGGAGTACCGCTTACCTCGATGATACACATCGTCTTTCTATTTCTTTTTGCCTTGATGGGCGCATTGTTTCGAGATACTTGGGTATTCGATGTACAGACAAGAACGATTTATTCTTTCTATGGATTTGGTTGGATAGGGAAAAAGGAACAATTTGCATTTTCAGAAGTCAATCGTCTGGAAGTTTCCCATTTTGTGAGGGGTTCCATCAACAAGGACGCAAAACCAACCAAAAGAAGGCTGAAGGCTATGATCGTCTTCTCCTTGCGTCTCAATGATGATGGGGTTCGTGACATTGAGATCATTCCTGAGAAGACATCAGGTGGCAGAACCGAAGCTGCTGTTGCAGCCATCAGTGCTGTTACCGCTCTCTCGTTGTTTGTTGATCGTCCAAGGGATTTGGATGTACAGGTAGGACTTCGGGATCTTTGAGCATGAATTTGGACTGAATTTGGTGATTTTTCAAAAACAGCCCATCGGTTTTATTACTGTGACAGCATATGTCTCAATGGTGTCTGTATCCTTATTGCATAGGATTTAGGAGGATACCATGGAAAGTTGGCGTGAAGATCAAAAGGAACTCACCAAAAAAATCATTGATCGCGTTGATGTGGTGGCATTCAGTTTCTCATGTGCAGGTATAAACAAAGGATGTACGCTTGACCACCTCGATGGTCGGTTCGGATACATCACCCTTCAAGATGCACTTATGTACCGATATCGAGTATTTAACTATGAGACTGATGTGCTTGAAGCGACATACGATACCCTTGATGCTTTGGTTGAAGGGGGATGGAAGGTCAGTACGTGATGGAGGGAAATGTGACAAATACTTTGTGTGTTTCTGAAAAATATCCACCAGAGTATATCAAGAAGGCCCATGCTGCAACGTTTGCCAATGAGCGTGAAATTCTTGTAAGCGACAGCTGCAAGTGCTTTTACTGTGGCTATTCCTTCAACCCAAAGACAGAAGAGCCCCTTCATTGGATTGAAGAGATATATCCACGAAAGAGAACGTTGCAGTGTCCCCTATGTGGAATCGATTGTGTCATCGGTTCCGCTTCCCCTTTCCCCATCCATGAACCAGAGTTCATCAGAATCTGTACTGAGACATGGTTTGGGGGTATCAGCAGGATCAGCGATGGTCTACCTGTTCCTGCTCCTTGATGCTTACCGGTATCCAGATTTCACTTCGATACTCTGGTTTACCGGTATCTTTGCTTTCATTCCAAAGGAGTTCCGGTCCCCCTGTCAACTCATAATCTGAGGAGGGAAACCACTCACTATAGATTCGAGCCCATACTTGTTGCAATGCATTGGGAAATTTTCCAATCGCTGTGAATACTGCCCAGGTTCCTGCTTCGACCGGCAGGATTTCCCACCGTTCAGGGATTTTCATGGTCGTTGCAACGCCAATATACTGGTCAAGCTGTGTACCTTCTTCTCTTTTTTCTGAGAAATGTGCAGATACGCAGAGAATTCCTTGTGGCTCGATGTTGGAAAGGCTTTTTAATTCTACAAAATCTTGTTCGGTAAACCTCGTCCACATATCATCCATTTGGTGGTTTACCCCTTCATAAACCAAGGTGATCTGCTTTTTGATTCCTGCGATTTGGAATGCTTCTTTACGTACCATTCTATAGTTCATCTCAACTCCTCCTTTGATGGTCATGCTGAATGACATCGGCGGGAATGCCTTGAGGTTTACGTTTGGACTTCGAACCTCTGAGGGATGCACGCCATGAAAGTTGGAAAAAGCCCTGGAAAATGAATCGGAGGATTCATATCCATACTTGATTGCTATATCAATGACTTTTTCCTTTGTATTGTGAAGATCGCTGGCTGCAAGGGCCAGTCTCCTGAATCTGATGTATTCTGTGATGGTGAATCCAGATAAGAAGGAAAACATTCTTCTGAAATGGTATTCTGAACATCCTGCGAGTCCGGATACCTTCTTGATATCCAACTCTTCTGTGAGGTGTTTTTCAATGTAGTTCATCGCAATGTTCATATCATGGAGAGCATTCATGTTCTTGTTCCTTCCTTATGCTGCATTGTAGCAAATCTTGTAATGTTGCATCCGACATTTTCGGTGCAGATTATATTGGTTGGTTCATGAATAGTGATGAG
>JAQVVB010000306.1 GCA_028699215.1 Sphaerochaeta sp.
CATGGTGTATCACCAATTCCTTTATATAGTTCAGTTGCTCATCAACCAAGGATTCTGCATATTTCAGAGAGGCCGAGGAGGTGATGATGCTGTCTCTGAAAAGCGTTATATGGGTTGCAACGATACGCGTGTCAAAGTCTTTGAACTCATGTGTCCTCTTCCCGTAGTCCAACAACAGCGAAAGTATCTGGATTGCGCTTTCAAACCTTTTCTCCATGTAGTCGCTTTGGGTCGGTTCAACAAAAGCAAATTCATGAATGACAAAAGAAAACCGATTTTCCTTGCTCTGGATGTCTGACCGGATCATATCCAAAAAGTAGTCCAACAGCTGAATGGCAGGAACGTTTTCATCAATAGCGTGTTCGAGCATGCTCTCCATTTCGGTTTTATCATCGGTAAGTATTTCACACATGATCTCTTTTGGTGAGTCATAGTAGCGATATAATCCACCCCGACTTATCTGGCAAGCCTCACAGACATCCTTCATGGTTACGCCCTCATAACCCTTGGAGGAGAACAACTGCTTTGCTGCTGTCTTGATCAGGTCTTTTTTGACATCACTTTTTTTCTGCATACAACCTCTCATTGGTATGTAATAAGCGACATGCGTGTCGTTTATTGGAATATACGACACGCATGTCGCTTTTGTCAATAGCAAAGAAGCTTTCATTGAAAAAAGAGATTGCCTGGTAAAAAATAACAAGCCAAGACCTTCTCTGCTGTTTTACCTTTTGACCTGCATTATGTATGTGCTAGAATGAAGCATGCATTACCATTTGGGAGGTAGATATGGAAAACCTAAGAAGTGAATATGAGCATTTGCCTGAGGATGCTTCAGCAGAACAGATTGAAACCACAGCTTTATCCCTCGAGCGAAGGCAGTTCACCCCCGTGCTGATTCTTAATGTACCTGATTTCAGCAGACTGAACAAAGCATCAATGCTTGCAGAATATGATCGGGTCATGGCGCTTTCCCCTACGAGCAAGGAATTGAAGTCAGTGGTGGTGATCAATGATCCCGAACAGGTCAAAGAGAAGCACTTGCTTACGTTGCTCAACCAATACAAACTGCTCTGCGGACTCAGGGAAAATTTGGCTTCAGCTTGGGATGTCGTCAATGAGCTCTATGAAGATGACTGAACCTGTCTGCCTGCACTGCAATAAAGAATTGCCCTGTCTTCACAGGGTTCCCATATTCCAGAATCTTGATGCTATCCAGATACAGGAAGTACAGAGCCTCATCCAACAGAAAACCCTTGAAAAGGGTGAGGTTCTCTTTCGTGAAGGAGACAGCTCTGATCATCTGGTGATCATTCGTTCTGGTTCTCTGAAATTGATACGGTATGGGAGCGATGCACAAGAGTTCCTCATCGAAACCCTGTTTCCTGGGGATTTTTATGGAGGAGACAACCTCTTCGCTCAGAGTCATTGTCGGGAAAACGGAATAGCTGGTGAAGAATTGGGAGTCTGTCTGATCGCCAGTGAAAAAATCCGGACCCTGATGCTCTCGAATCCCCAGATTGGATTGAGGGTCATGACCTACTTGAACGCCAAGCTCGATGAGTATCGTCTGCAGGTTGAAATACTCTCCACCAAGGATGTAGAGAAGCGAATTGCCATGTTCTTATTGGAACGTCTTCGTAAAACAGGAGGGAAGGTCTTGTTTCTCTCCCAAGAAGATATCGGCAATTCCATCCATCTCACCAAAGAAACGGTCAATCGTAAGTTATCGGTATTGCAAGAACAAGATCTACTGGTGATATCAGGCAAGAAGAAAATCGAAGTGCTTGATCACCTGGGATTACAGACCATTGCTGAATCATGAATGGTCTATTTGAAATTATACAAGAAACTATTCAAAGTTGATTTGAATCATATTTGCAAGTGGAGAGTTCCCGTATGCTCTGATCATACAAGGAGACTTTTCATGCAAAACATCATTCTTTCTGATCTCATACGCAAACATCCTCTTGCAACAACGTTTCTCAATGAACACCACATCGACTACTGTTGTGGTGGAGACCACCTGTTGTATTCGGCAATAGAGGAACAAGGGCTGGACAAGGAATCCTTCCTCTTGGAATTGGAACAGTATCTCCATGAGATGGAAGAACGAATCAATCCAGTCATCCGTGAAGAACTCTATGAGATGAGCATTGAAGAATTGATAGATCATCTTGAAGACACCCATCACCAGATCGAGCGGATGCTGCTGTCGAGCATTGATGAAAAGCTATACACCATCCTTTCCGTGCACTATACTCATCATAAGGATGAGCTGGTGGACGTCTTTTCGCTCTTTGAGGACCTACGCAAGGAATTGTTGATACATTTTGTCCAAGAGGAGAAAGAGGTGTTTCCTTTGATGAAGCGAGAAGCGACTCAAGCCACCCTTATGAAGGTCGAAGCTTTGGAAGCTGACCATGAAGGAGCTGGAATATTGATAAAACAGCTTCAGAAACGTACTAATGATTTTACGGTTCCTTCTGATGGATGCCCGACCTATCGAGCAACCTATGATTTGATGAAGAAGCTCGTTGAGGATATTTTCCTCCATATCTATACAGAAAATGCGATTCTTTTTCCGAAATTCGAACAAGGAGCAATGCTATGAAACGAATGGTTAAAAACAATGTATCTTGGGTAGGTAGGATCGATTGGGAGTTGAAGACGTTTCATGGAGACGATTATTCGATCAACCATGGCTCGAGCCAAAACGCCTATCTGATTCAAGAAGAGAAGACCGTCCTCATCGATACCATTTGGATGCCCTATGATAAGGAGTTCCGTGACAACTTGGAGCGTGAAATCGATCTTGCTTCCATTGATTTCATCGTCATGAACCATGGTGAAGTCGACCATAGCGGAGCGCTGCCGTTCTTGATGGAGAAAATTCCACAGACTCCCATCTACTGTACTGCCAATGGAGTGAAATCCCTCGTCGGTCAATATCATCATCCTGAATGGAATTTCAAGGTGGTGAAGACTGGTGACAGTGTGGACATCGGCAATGGCAAGAGCCTGGTATTTGTCGAGATGCGCATGCTTCATTGGCCCGACAGCATGGCAACCTACCTCACCAAGGACAACATCCTGTTTTCCAATGATGCTTTCGGTCAGCATTTTGGTATTGAAGAACTCTTCAATGACAAAGCAGACCAATGCTTGCTTTGGGAAGAGGCCATGAAATATTACGCAAACATCCTCACCCCGTTTTCTCCCTTGGTGAAACGGAAAATCGAGGAGATTGTAGCACTGAACCTTCCCATCGACATCATTGCTCCGAGCCACGGAGCCATCTGGAGAGACAATCCCCTGCAGATAGTGCAGAGCTATGCTACGTGGGCTGACAACTATCAGGAAGATCAGATCACCATCATCTATGATACGATGTGGGACGGTACCAAGAAGCTCGCCCATGCCTTGGCCAAGGAGATCCAGTTGCTCTCTCCTGAAACGAAGGTGAAGGTCTTCAACATCTCCCAAACCGATAAGAACGACATCATGACCCAGGTTTTCAAATCAAAGGCCATTGCAGTAGGTTCTCCAACCGTAGGAAAGAGCA
>JAQVVB010000307.1 GCA_028699215.1 Sphaerochaeta sp.
CTATTCCTTGCCGTTTGATGTCCATCCCATCGTCATGTACTACAATAAGGACCTGCTTGCAAAAGCTGGAATCACTACGATTCCACAGAGTGCAGACGACATGGTCAAGGCAGCTCTTGCTGTCAAGAAAGCTACAGGCAAATGGGGCTTTGCAATCGACAACACAACCGGTACCTATAAAGCCTACACACTGACCAGGCTCTTCATGTCCATGATCGCCCAGCAGGGTGGAAGTCTTTTGAATGATGACAGTACTGCTCCAAACTTCAACAATGCATATGGCGAGAAATCACTTGAGTGGCTTCAGAGCTTGGTGCATGAATCAAAGGTCAACCCAACCGAACTTGACTATGATGCAGCAATGAATGTATTCAAGCTTGGAGATGCTGCTTTCTACTTCAATGGTGTATGGGCAACCGGTACACTTGAAAACGTAGACGGCTTGAACTTCGGAGCAGCTCCCCTTCCTGCCATTATGGGCGGCAATGCTGCTTGGGCTGGTTCACACACCCTTGCCATTCCTGTTCAAAAGAACCAGGATTCCAAGAGAGTTGAAGCTGCCATGACCTTCATCAAGTGGATGACGGCCAATGGTGAGATGTGGGCAAAAGCCGGACACATCCCCACCCGCAAAAGCGTAGCTGAAAAAGCAACCTTCAAAGCCCTTCCCTACCGTGCAGACTATGCAGCAGCAGCCGCTTTTGCTCTGCCTACCCCTCGCACTCCAGCATGGGAAGAAATCTATGGAACCTTGAGCGACAAGCTTGAGTATGCCGTAACCAAGAACCAGAACGCCAAGGCAGCTCTCGCTGATATGGAAAAGACCGTAAAAGACATTATTGCAACGTACTAGATTCGAACAACACTCATCCCCCCTCAATGAGGGGGGATTGTCCGTGGAGGAATGTTACTTATGATACCAGGAAATAAAGATATGAGAGATGGGTTGCTCTTTTCCTTACCCTTTCTCTTCGTGTATGTCGCCTTTATGATTTATCCTTTGCTCTACGGACTTTTCATCAGTTTTTTCAAATGGGATATCCTTTCCACTGCAAAATTCATTGGTATGGATAACTACATCACGCTATTCAAAGATGAAAAATTCTATTCCTCTCTCTGGCATACCCTTCAGTTCGTCATCATAACCACCCCATCGCTGCTGCTCATCGGATTCATCATGGCGCTTGCAGTGACAGGAACCTCTCCTTTGAGGGGTATCATGGAAAATGTGTTCTTTTTCCCTTATATCTTCTCCATGACGGTTGTCAGCACCCTTTGGGCCTGGCTGATGCAGAAAGATTTCGGCGTATTCAACCAAACCCTGATGGCGCTGGGAAAGAACCCGATCAGCTGGCTTACCAATGACATGTATGCCATGTATTCTGTGAGCCTCACCACCTTATGGTGGACTGCAGGATTCAATATGGTACTCTTTAGTGCCGGTATCAAACAAATCCCGAAGGAAGTCTTTGAATCGGCCTCCATCGACGGTGCAAATTGGTTTCAGAAAATCCGTCACATCACCATTCCTTTGGTCTCTTCCACCACGGTTCTCTGCTTGATTTTGCAAATCATAGCCTCTTTCAATGTATTCGGTCAGGTCTATGTCATGACCGGAGGAGGACCCCATGGAACCACCAGGGTCCTGGTCCAATACATTTATGAAACCGGCTTCAAATACTATAAGATGGGGTACAGTGCAGCTATGAGTTACATCCTCTTCATCATCATCTTGATCATCAGTATCGCCCAATACTCACTCTTGGGCAAAAAGGATCGGTCATGAACAAAAGCCATCTCAAACCGATTCTCTTTCGCACTCTAGAGCTGTTCTTCATCGCAGTGTGGGCCTTTCCCCTACTATGGATGGTCATCACCTCACTGAAACTTGAAAATGAAGTCATAACCAAAACCTTTGCCTTTTTTCCAAGCAACCCAACCATTGCAAACTATACAAAGGCTTTCACCTCCACCTACATCCTCAACTGGATGGTCAATTCCTTCATCGTATCCTTGACAGCTATGCTGTTGACCCTGGTTGTAGACGCCCCCATCGCCTATGCGTTTGCCAAGATCCAGTTCAAAGGAAGAAAAATCCTATTCTGGGCAGTCATGGGGGGCATGATGGTCCCCTTTCAGGTCCTGATCGTTCCCTTGTACCTGCAGTTCAACTCCTACAACATGGTCAACACCCTTGCAGCTGCCTTGCTCCCGCGTGTTGCACTTCCCATCGGTATTTTCATTCTCAAACAGTTTTATGAGGGCATTCCCGTTGATTTGGAAGAAGCAGCCTTCATCGATGGAGCTTCAAGGTTCAGGATCTTTTACAAAATCATCCTTCCTTTGGGACAGAGTGCAATGGCAACGGTCATCATCCTTTCCTTCATAAATGCCTGGAATGATTTCTTATGGCCTTTGATCGTCATCAATGATACGATCAAATATACGATCACCGTCGGTATCGCGAACTTCCAAGGAACCCATGGCACCCAGTATTCCTTGATCATGGCAGGGGCCGCCATTGCCTCGATACCTCAGATATTCTTCTACATTTTCTTTAGGAAAAAGATCATTGCAGGTATTGCAACCAGTGGAATGAAGGGGTAAACACATGCAAATTCTTCCCATCGCTTCTGACAAGATTGAAATTCTCGTCAGATCGCAATCCTTCTGTATCGTCACCTATCGACTCTCTTTTGCAAATAAACGGGTTCTCTGTTCCCGTATAGAAATTGATGAAGAGACTCATTTGGTACAAGCGACATTCAATGGAATAGGAACCATCCAGGACTTCTTTTCCCTCGATCATGAGTTGCTCACGGTTCATCGCATATGGAACCTCTGCACACAAGGAGATTATCGCCTGCAGGCAGTTTTCTCCTTCGCAGATGAAGGAAAAGAGAACCAACTTCTGGTACCTGCTGTTTGGTATCGCAACAACACAGAAGGAAAAGGGATGTACCCTACCATAGAACAGGCATCCTCTTGGTCTTTTCTTGAAACCCGTATGAGCATTCCCTGTTGCGAGCAACTCTACAACGACATGAGATGCTTCACTTGTGCAACCGTTCCGGCCACCAATCAACGGTATGTAGCCTCGGTAACCAATGAGCGACACGGTGTCATCATCTCGATACCAGGAAGCGAATGGCCTTACAGTTATCAAGGAAAAAAATCCCTCAAAGACACTAGCGAAGAACCACTTCCAACACTGAGCGTCGAAAAGACACCGTTTTCCTACCAACGAACATTTTTTGTATCCAATCACCCATGCCAAGACAGTCTGGAAGGATACAAGCACTTTGTTGAAAGCCTACCTTTTGGCAAACGGCCCATCGTAGGAGCTCTCAGCTGGAAACACTGGTTTGAATATAAACTTACACGCCTCTTGCACCTAATCAGACCCAACCAGGACAAACTCGCCTATCTTCTTATGGGGGAAGGTAATGGTGAGGTGCAAGAGGTGTATTCCTTTACAGCAGCTTCCTTTTTGGTAAAAAGCTTGCAGGCAGCGTATGAACTTGCCTGCTGTACGAAGTACGAAGCG
>JAQVVB010000037.1 GCA_028699215.1 Sphaerochaeta sp.
CCCTATGAACGAACAGCTTCCATTTGTTCTTTGGTAAGAGCGTGGGAGTTGGACGATTGATTTATTTGTGCAGATATTCCAGGCAGAAATCTGGATGGTTTGTGATGACTCCCTCGACATTCCATGCGATGAGCTGTTGCAGGGAGTCTCTATCATTTACGGTCCAGACATTGAGCCCCACGTGTTGTTCCTTGCATTGCTGAACGGTCTTTTCATCAAGAAGCATTTTATCTGGGTGGAAGTAGTCCATTCCCATTTTATGCATCAGAGGTGCAAGGTTTTTCACAGCTTTGTCTTCAAGCAGAATGCCGCAGGGAATATGAGGAGCGAGTTGTTTTATTCGTGCACATGAGAGCCAATTGAACGAGGAGAAGAGAATTTTGTCTTCAATGTCAAATTCCTTGATGGTGTCAAGGATTTTTTCTTCTATGTCGTTGTAATACCAGAGATTTGTCTTGATCTCTACATTCGTTGTGACGTCTTTGTCACGGATGTACGCGCAATATTCTGAAAAACTGGGCAGGGGTGTATCTCCGAATGAATTCGAGAATGTCTTGCCCGCGTTGATTTTTATGAGTTCATCAAGCCGATAGTCCTGAACCGTGCCAGCCTTGCCTGTGGTTCTGATGAGTGTCTCATCATGAATGATCACCAATTTGCCGTCTTTTGAACAATGGACGTCCAATTCAATTCCGTCGGCTCCACACGATACTGCTTTCTCGAAAGCAAGCATGGTGTTTTCTGGATAGAGCCCACTGAAACCCCTATGTGCATATACTTGCATGGGTTGCTCCTTCTTATGCTGAATACTGGATGATCGTATCACTTCTGTTTGGTCCATTGCCATTGTTTAGGTGCAAACAAGTCGCTGATTTGCGATTTTTTTTGATAATCTTACAAACTGTTCGCTTTGTATCTCAATGGCTGAGAATCTGGGAAAGGAACAATTTGGTCCTGTCGCTTTTTGGAGCTGAGAAGAACTCTTGAGGAGGGGCGGTCTCAACAATCTTGCCACCGTCGAAGAAGAGGACATGGTCAGCAACTGCCTTTGCAAAACCCAATTCATGGGTCACTACGATCAAGGTCATGTTGTTGTCAGCCAGTTCTGACATGACATCCAATACTTCCTTGATCATCTCAGGATCCAACGCACTGGTCGGTTCATCAAACAACATGATTTCTGGATTCATGGCCAATGATCGTGCTATGGCGACTCTCTGCTGTTCTCCTCCTGAGAGTTGGTTGGGGTATTTCAGCGCCTGAGCCTTGACCCCGACTCTTTCCAACAGTTCCATTGCTTGGTTTTCCGCCTCTTCCTTGCTTTTCTTGAGTATCCAGATAGGAGCCAAGGTGATGTTGTGCAATACGGTCAGATGGGGGAATAGGTTGAATTGCTGGAATACCATGCCGATCTTGCTTCTGATGGCATTGATGTTCTTGAGGTTGTGGTCAAGGGGAATCCCATCGACGGTTATTTCCCCTTGTTGGTATTCCTCCAATGCATTGATGGTTCTGATGAACGTGGATTTTCCGCTCCCCGAAGGGCCGATGATGACCGATACTTCACCTTTATAAAACGTGTGGTTCATTCCCTTGAGAACTTCAAATTCCGGGGTATACCATTTATGGACGTCTTTGAAAACGATCAATTCTTTTTTAGTGGTTGTATGTTCCATGGGTGTCCTACCTTTGAGTTACTTTTTGATCTTCGTCGTTACGCCGAGCTTCTTTTCCAATACGACGCTTGCCTTGGAAATGCTGTAACAGAGTACGAAATAGAGGGAGCCTTCGAAAAACAATACCTGGGCGCTTCCTGTAAGATATTTGGGATTGCTCACGATGGATGTCGATATGCCGATGAGATCCAACATACCGATGATGCTGATCAAGCTGGTGTCCTTGAGTGCGGAAGTGAAGGAGTTTACCAGTACGGGTATCATTCGCTTGAGTACTTGAGGGAGGATGATGAAGATCATGGTTTTCTGTGGACTCAGGTTCAGGCTGGTCGCTGCTTCATACTGGGTCTTGCTGATACCTTGGAGTCCTCCACGCAAGGCTTCTGCCATATAGGCACTGTGGAACAACACAACACCACTCAAGGCACGGATGAAAACCGATGGAGCCCAGCCTTTCGGCAGTGCCATGGGGAGAATGAGGTATCCGATGAATAGGATGGTTATCAAGGGGACTCCCCTGATGAGTTCTATGAGGAAAATACAGACACTTTTCACGATTTTCATCTTGCTTCTTCTTCCTAGGGCAAGCAGGAGTCCAATGGGTAAGGAGAGGAAGATGCTGGTCAGACTGACAAGCAGTGAGAGCAAAAGACCGCCCCAAAGGTTGGTTTTCACAATGGGAAGGGGGCCTCCAAAACCTCGGATTACACCGAAGCAGAAGGGGAGGAGAAGTATCCATCCGAATATGATGATGAGGGAAAGTCTTTCCTTTTTCAGCTTGCTGGCGATGAAGAAGGAACCAAACAAGAGGAATAGGATGCACAGCATCGATAGGCGATGGAGTGTTTCGAATTTGCAAGATGCGAAAAAAATTAGCACGATGCCAAGCAGGTACATGATCCTTGGTGGTGTTTTCCTGCTGAATCTGAAGGTCATTCCAAAAAAGAACGCTGCATACCAAAGACAGAGATGGACTCTCCAAAGTTGTTCATTCGGATAGCTTCCGGTAAGGATGAGCTTCAGATTCGCTTGAATGACCGTCCAATCCCAAGAAAAGAGAGGTAGCAAGGATTTAGTTGCAAGCAGATAGAGCAAGTAACAGGAAAACAGGGTCAACAGGGTGTTTCCCACAGTGGAAAACAGATTCTTATGGATCCAGTAGTACAAAGGGTGCTTGACTTCCATCGGTGTCTTGAAGGGGTTGTTCATATCTGTTTTCCTACCTTTCCTTGATCTGTATACGACTGTTGTACAGATTCATGATGAGACTTGTCAGCAGGCTTAAGGTGAGGTAGATCGCCATGACAAGGATTATCATTTCAAGCGCTCTTCCCGATTGGTTGATGATGGTACCTGTTATGGCAAAGAGGTCAGGAAAACCGATGGCTACACCAAGGGATGTGTTTTTTGCAACGCCAAGATACTGGCTGGTCAGAGGAGGGATGATCACCACTTTCGCTTGGGGAATGATGACCAATCGTATGGTTTTCATATGGCTGAGACCTAACGAGCGAGCTGCTTCAATTTGTCCTTTTGGGATACCTTGGATGCCTGCCCTGAAGATTTCTGCAATGAACGCCGACGTATAGAGAATAAGGCCGGAGAAGAGGCTGAACCACTCTGCGGTTATATGGAGTCCACCTGAAATATTGAATTTCCCAAGAACGGGAATATCTTTCTGGAGAGCAGCATTGGGCAGCAATGCATAGGAAATCAAGCTAAGTCCTATGAAAAGCAGGAAAGGAAAAAGAATGATGCGCTGCTCTTTTCCTGTATGGTTTTCTCGATGTTTCAAGAAAATGCCCAAGGCAATGGCCACAACAAAGGCAATGGCCATGCACACAAGAAAAGGCGTGAAATGGTCCGAAGGGCGAAGCCAGGCCATGCTGATGCCCCGATTTGAAAGGGAGAAAGAGAGTTGTGTTTGTCCTCCTTCCTGAAGGGTCTTTCCAAAGATGATTGCTTCTTTGATGCCGGGAAGCTTAAGAAAAAAGGCCCGGTACCAGATGAGCAACAACAGAAGAAGGGGGATGTTCCTGATGATTTCAATATAGATGACTGCCAGTTTGTTGATGAGATAGTTCGTTGACAGTCTGCACAGCGCGATGATCAAGCCGAGAATGGTGGAAAAAATGATGGCAAGAAAGGATATTGAGATTGTATTGAGAAAGCCTGATACGATAAGGCGAAGATTGCTGGAGGTGTTGTCCACAGAAATGATGGATTCACTGATGTCGATATTGCTGTCCATCCGTAGAAATCTGAAGGAGGGTATCATTCCGATCTCTGATAAGGAATCGATGATGTTTCCATAGAGTAGTGATACTATGACGATTACCAATACGGCAAAGATGAACTGTGCAAGTATTTGTCGCTTGTGGGTGTCTTGCCATAGCGGTATGTTCGTTTTGTTTGGACGTGTAAGGCTCATGCCATCCTCCATTCCTGAAAAGAGATATTCCTGCCTCCTCTCAGAGGCAGGAATGAAGAAGAAAAATTGAGATTAGTTGAACGGATTGGCGTAGAACAGGCCACCTTGGTTCCAAGGCTTGTTATAGCCTCTGGTGACTTTCATGGGAATGCCGAGATTTCTGTCAAAGATTTCGCCGTAGTTTCCGACTTGCTTGATGATTTGATACGCCCAGTCATTCGACAACCCCATCATGGCTCCGATCTCTTTTCCTTTTCCGAGCACATTCTTTGTCTCAGGGCTGGTGGTGGTGGACAAGACTTCATCAACATTGGCACTGGTGATTGCATGTTCATCACCATAGAAGAGTGCAAACAGTGTCCATTGGCAGATGTCTTTCCAAGCGCTGTCTCCATGGCGGACTGCAATGCCGAGGGGTTCTTTGCTGATGGTCTCTTCGAGGCCCTTGAAGTCCCCAGCATCTTCAAATTGGGCGAGGAATACGACTGCAGAGGATTTATCGACGGAAACAGCATCAACACGGTCGTTTATGAAGGCGCTTTTCATTTCATCAAGGTTTTCAAAGGTAAGTGGGCGGTATTCGATTTGCTTGCTTGCCATGATTGCTGCCAAGTTGGTCTCCGTGGTGCTTCCTGTCAACACTGCAATGGATGCTCCTTCCAAGTCTTCCATGGTGTTGATTCCGATGTTGTCACGGACGACGAACGTTTGTCCATCGTAGAAATATGGAGTGGTGAAATCGAGGCCGAGTTCTGTATCTCGTGATGAATTGATGGTAGCAGTACGTATCAAGACGTCGATTTCTCCACTCTGTAGTGCGATGAAGCGTTCTTTTGAGGTGAGGGGTCTGAACTCCAGTTTATCAGGAGTTCCAAACACGGCAACGCTCAATGCTTTTGCCAGATCGATTTCAAATCCTGTATAGCTTCCATCTTCCTGGAGGTATGCAAATCCAGGATTGGAGGCGTTTACACCTACGACGATGTAGCCACGGTCCTTGACCTGCTGCAGGGTGGAGGTCTTCTCTTTGACCACAGGTGCTGGAGCTGCTGCAACAGCGGGAGCAGCAACTGATGTGGTTGTTGGTTCGGGACTTTCCTGTTTTCCTCCACAAGAAAGGCAGAGCACCAAGACGGAAATCAGCACGAATGCCAGAGTGACTCGCTTTTTCATAATTTTCTCTCCTTTTATGTATACCAAGACCTCAGCCTTGGGTACTTACCCCCAGAACGTGGATGTCGGGACATGAACGGTTTGGTTCTCTTCATGCCCTGGCTTTCTTTCAATTTTTGATAACAACAAATCACAGGATGTTTTTGCTATTTGTTTGATGTCTTGAATGGTGATGAAAAAATGGCCCACTACATGGTCGAGAAGATCCTTCTGTACCATAAGGTCTTGGGTGAAGGAGAATTTATCGACTGTCATGAATTCCGCCTTAAAGGATTTGAAAGGAGAATCACCATAGGCTTTGATGAGATGGGGCATATAAAAACCGGAGTGAAGGAAGATGGCTTCAGGTTTCTGCTTGAGATCTTTCAGCACTTCAGCAATATTGGTGTCCGATTCACTTTCTCCACTGGTAAGATGAAAGGTCTCTTCCCAGGGTTCAAGATGATTTGCCCGCATGGCCGCTTCATATCCCTCAATACGTAATTTGGCGGTTGAATTGAAAGCCTGACCGCCTCTTGCTAGCAACAAGATGTTCTTCTTTCCTGTAGCGAGCATTTTGTTGGTCATGTCGAAGGCTACTTGAAAATGGTCTGATGAGATGATGTCAGCACTGATTCCTTCTGCGTAACGATCCACAAACACAAAGGGGAACGATTCTTTTTGCATGGTCTTATAGATGTTGGTGCTTGAAGAAGCGTTGTTCAAGGAAGCAATGAACATGCCGTCGAAGAGGCCTGATTGATAGAGGCTCAATGATTCTCTCTCTTTTTTCTCATCATTGAAGGTATTGATGACCATGGCCTGATACCCTTTGGTGATTGCATATTGTTCGATGTGATAAATGAGTTCGACGAAGAATCCTACTGGGGTGAAAGGAACCACGATGGCAAGGATTTTAGAGTGCTTTGATTTGAGTGCGCTCGCCAATCGGTTGGGGACGTAGTGTTCCCGCTTTGCGATTTCAAGAATTCTATCTCGTGTTTCATTTGAGATTCTTCCTTCTTTGGATTTGTTGTTCAGGACAAGTGAAACCACCGTGACGGAGACTTTTGCTTCTTCTGCGATTTTCTTCAGACTTATTCCTGCCATAATCTCATCCTTAGGGGTGCTAAATCGTTTAAGCAAGCCCAGTATACCATGAGGTTTTTTACTTTGTCAAAAAAAACTTTTTGTATTGTGCCCACAGGATGGAGGTGAAAAAGTTCTCTTTGTCTTTTTCGTTACCTGATGGAAGAGGTGGACAATAGTGAATATTTCCTCTATCGTACTAGAGAAGGTCTGTTTTTTTGAGACCTGTATTCTTACATTGTTGGCAATTTATTTTAAAGGCGATATATACTACCCATGAAATTTTCTGAATTACCCCTAAGTGAGCAAGTGCTCAAAGGTATAGAGTCGGCTGGTTTTACCGACTGTACCGAAGTACAGGAGAAGGTTCTTCCTGTCAGTCTCTCCTATCGTGATGTAATGGTTCAATCAAAAACCGGGAGCGGAAAAACCGCTGTCTATGTCCTTACCATCCTCGAAAAATTCGTAGCAGCCCTGAAAGAGGGAAAACCCAAACCCAAAGCCCTCATCGTGGCTCCCACAAGGGAACTTGCTGTCCAGATCGATGAAGACACGCATAAGCTCTCCACGGCAATTCCTGAATTGAGTGTCGGTTGCTTCTATGGCGGGGTCGGTTATGGAAAACAGGATGATTTGATCGAGCAGGGGTGTGATATCTTTGTCTGCACCCCCGGTAGAATTCTTGACTATCAGAAGATGCATAAGATTGACTTCCGCCAGTTCGACATTTTTGTCGTTGATGAAGCGGATAGACTCTTTGATATGGGGTTCTATCCCGATATCCAGAAGATGTTCAGTCTACTGAGACCTTGTAGCGAACGCCAGACGATGCTCTTTTCAGCTACGTTGGGCACCAAGGTGAGGAATCTTGCCTGGTCGTTCATGAACAATCCTGCAGAGCTTGAGGTTCAGCCTGAAGAAATAACAGTGAAGGCAATCACCCAAGAACTCTACCATATCTCCAAGGCTGATAAATTTGGTCTGTTCTTGCAGCTGATGAAGAGAGAAGATCCTGAAAACTGTTTGATTTTCACCAATACAAAAGCCCGTTGCATAGAAGTGTCCAAACGTCTGACGCTCAATGGATATGCCACCAAGTATCTTATGGGCGATCTTCCCCAGTCCAAACGGTTGGAAACCATCGACCGGATGAAAGAAGGAAAGATCAAGTTTCTGGTTGCAACCGATGTTGCTGCCCGAGGGCTCCAGATCGATGATTTGCAGTTGGTGGTGAACTACGATATTCCCGATGATTTTGAAAGCTATGTGCATCGAATCGGACGAACTGCCCGAGCAGGTAAAAGTGGAAAATCCATCACACTCGCCGATGAAGAATATGTATTTGGCCTAGAACCCATCGAATCCTACATCCAGATGAAAATTCCTGTAATTTGGCCTGTAGAAGGGGAACTGCCTGTAGTGGAAGACAAGAGTGCCAAGTTCTCGTTCCGCGATCTGGTGAAAAATGACGAGTATTCATCTGCCCCCCGACCTGGTCAAAACCGTGGAGGCAGACCTGCTTCCCGTTCCAAGGGCGGTCCCCAAGGGCGAAGGGATGGAGCTCCCAGAAGGGATGCAGCTACCCGTACACCTCGTAAAGGTCCCGTTGTTGCAAAAACTGCGCGTCCTGACTATATTCCACGTCCAAGCGCTTCCAAGGATGCACGTCCGTATGCAGACCAGAACAGACGAAGAAGTGGATCAAAGAGCTATGCGGAAATTCAGAATCTTTCACTTGAAGAGAGATTGGCCTATTATAAGCAACAGTACAAGGGAGAAAGTGAATCTTCCTCTCCTGTACAGCCTTCTAAGGGTAACGTTGCTCCAAAAGCAACAGAGCCAAAGAAAAAGAGTGTTCCTATGAAAAAGCCTGTAGAAAGCGTACAGAAACAGGAGACCAAGAAACCAGGCTTTTTTGCCCGATTGTTCAGGAAAAAGAAATAGTATGCTCAAACGATTCATATCTTATTACGGCCCCTATAAAGGATTGTTTTTTCTCGACATGGGAGTGGCTGTATTTGCATCCTTTTTATCCATTTTATTTCCCTCCCTTACCAGGCAGCTGCTCAAGACGGAAATTCCTGAGCAGAACCTGAGAGGAATGTTGATAATTTTTGCCTGCATGTTGGCCATCTATCTGCTGCAGGCAGTTTGTCAGTACATCCGTGTCACCTGGGGGCATATCCTTGGGGTGAAGATGGAGAATGACATGCGCAGTGAGCTGTTTGCTCATCTGCAGAAACTTTCTTTCGGCTATTTTGACAAGACCAAGACGGGACATATGATGAGCCGCATCACCAATGACCTGTTTCAGATCACTGAGACTGCTCACCATGGTCCTGAGGACCTGCTGATCAGCGTAGCAACCATTCTTGGTTCCTATATCGTCATGTTCTCGTATAATGTGCCGTTGTCCTTGGTCTCGCTCATTCCTCTCCCTGTCATGGTCTTCTATGGTGTCTATTATGGACTGAAAATGAAAGCCACCTTCAGAAAGGTGCGAAGCACAGTTGCGGATGTGAACAGCAATGTGGAGAACTCTTTGCAAGGTATCCGCGAGGTGAAGTCCTTTGGAAGGGAAAAATACCAGGAACAGAAGTTCAATGAAGTGAACAACATCCTTCGTGACAGCAAGATGGAACAATATAGGGTGATGGGAAGTTATCACTCCATCCTTGGGCTTTTCAGGGAGCTTTATTATTTCTGTACAATCGCCGGGGGTGCTGTTCTGATTTTCCTTGGAAAAGTGCAATCGTATGATTTGATTACCTTCATTCTTTATGTCGGGGTGGTGCTGCCTCCTATCGACCGGTTGATCAATTTCACCGAACAGCTTCAGCAGGGAATGGCAAGTTTTGAGCGATTCACTCAGGTTCTTGATGAACATCCTTCCATTGTCGACAAGCGTGATGCGAAGGACTTGAAGATCCAAACAGGTACTGTGCAGTTCGATCATGTCGTATTCAAGTACGACTCCTCCTCAGAAATCATTCTCGATGATTTGAATGTATCGATTCCTGGAGGATCGACTGTTGCTTTGGTTGGTGAATCAGGTGCAGGAAAAAGCACTTTTGCTTCCCTTATCCCTCGGTTTTATGAACCTATGGGTGGTAGGGTGCTTATCGATGGACAGGATGTCTCACAGGTGAGACAGAGCTCTTTGCACCAACATATCGGATTCGTCCAGCAAAATGTATTCTTGTTTGATGACACCATCAGGGAAAACCTGAAGTATGGAAAAGTGGAAGCCACTGATGAAGAGCTCTATGCAGCACTTGATGCAGCAAACCTTGGAAGTTTTGTAAGGAATCTTCCCGATGGACTTGATACTCAGGTCGGTGAACGGGGGACTTTGCTTTCCGGTGGACAGAAACAGCGGATTTCGATAGCCAGGGTGTTCTTGAAGAACCCCTCCATCCTTATTTTTGATGAAGCCACCAGCAGTCTCGATACGGAGAGTGAAGAGCTCATCACTGAAGCTTTTGCCCGCCTTTCAGCAGGAAGAACGGCGATTGTCATCGCACATCGACTTACCACCGTCAAGAATGCAGATTGCATCTTTGTGCTTGATGAGGGTAAACTCATTGAGTCGGGAACGCACCTTGAGCTTTTGCAGCGAGGGGGGCAATACTCCAAGTTGTACAGGAAACAGGACTTTTCCTAGGGAGCAAGGTATGAAATACATCAGGTTGATCTTCGCTATACTTTTTATTGTTCCTATGCTGGTTCTATCGGTTTTTTTTGGATTTGTTCCAGCAGGTGTTTTTTGGATTTTCAGAGCTAAGAAGGCTATCGCCCATCATCTGGAATTGAGCGGACGTTTCATAAGCAACTATATTCTTTTCTTTCTTGGCATCACGGTACATGTAGACGGAAGGGAAAACCTCCCCAAAGAAAAGAACATCTGTTATATGGCAAACCATCAAAGCATGTTGGATATCGTTGCATTCGTAGGACCAGCCAAGCTGTGGGCGATCATTCTTGCGAAAGCAGAAGCAAGAAGGATTCCCATCATCAATCTCTGGTGTTTTGCCTTGGGATGTATCTTCATTGAGCGCACCAGTCCCCATGACGCTGTTAAGGCAATCCTCAAGGGGGTTCAGGAGCTGAAACAAGGGCATGCCATGCTCGTGTTTCCTGAAGGTACCAGAAGTAAGACAGGTTCCATCGGTGAATTGAAAAACGGCAGCCTCAAATTAGCTACCCGTTCAAAAGCCATCATCGTTCCCATAACGATCAAAGGCTTGCGGGCCGGACTTGAGGATATGCATAATTTCAAACGCACTCATGCCTATCTATCCATCGGCAAACCCATTCCAACTGCCAATCTCTCAACAGATGAGATTGCCAGCTTGCATGAGGTGGTGTATGGAGAAATCACGAAGCGGTTCAATGAACTTCCCTGACGTTTCCGTGGTCTCGACCGATTGCCTGAAAGTCAATGACCTCAGCTTCACCTATCGTTCTTGGTGTGCAAAAAAGAATGAACCCATTCTTTCTCACCTCTTTTGTACGTTGGAAGAGAAGAGCAAGACGCTTTTGCTTGCTCCTTTCAACACAGGTAAGAGCACCTTTGCCCGTATCATCAGTGGTGTTTGTCCCAAATACCTTCCAGGTTCAATGGAGGGTGATATCCAAGTTTGCGGTAAGGACCTTGCGTATACTGAGCCTTGGGAACTGCTTCTTACGTGTGGCTATGTCTCTCAGAATCCGCAGGAGCAGTTTGTAGCCACTTGTGTTGAAGATGAGGTGGCCTTTCCCTTGGAATCGCTGGGTCTGCCCCAAAAAGAGATTGCGCATCGTGTCGATGAGGCCTTGATGCAGTGGGGATTGGAAGCATTACGTACTTCCAGCAACCAAGAACTGAGCGGAGGGGAGAGGAAACGGGTGTTGCTTGCTGTTCAGCAAGCCATCAATCCCACACTCTGGGTGCTCGATGAGTCTTTCGATGATCTTGACATCCATTGGAGATCTCAGCTAGCTGATTTGATCAGAAAAGAAGACAACACGGTGTTGGTCTTGGCTTCCCGCTATCTGACACAGTTCGACGATCTCTTTGACCGATATGCCCTCCTTGAAGAGGGAAGGTTGCACTTTGGTGAGAAACAGGAGATACTCTCTTCGTTTTCTCGTCTTTGTGATGACGACCTTCCTAATCCTCTGATCAATCAGAGCATTTCGCTGAAAAAAGAGCATATGCTTTCTTGTGCTTCCCTTACCACTGAACGGAGCAGGGTCAGCACGCTTGAAACGAACATCTTTACGCTTTCCGTACCTTCTTTCTCTTTGAAAAGTGGAGAACTGAGGACCTTGGTTGGTCCGAATGGAAGTGGAAAAAGTACATTCAGTCGCTTGCTCTGTGGTCTGGATACACCCAAGAGTGGGGTGTTCAGTCTTGATGAGAGGGTGGTGGGCACCAAAGAGCTCAATCGCAATGTTGGGTACCTCTTTCAGAATCCTGACCTGCAGATTTTTCTCCCTACCGTACGGGAGGAGCTTTCTTGGTCGTTGAAACGAAGAAAAGACCTGAAGAATGCTCAGATTCAGGAGATGGTGAATTCGTGTGCGGCTTTGTTCTCCCTTGATTTGGACGAGACTCCCACCACCATGAGTTATCCGCAGAGAAAAGCCTTGCAAGCGGCAGTATACTACCTCTTGGATAGGCCTTTTTACATACTGGATGAATTGGATAATGCCTTGACCTATTCCACGGCTTTGAAGATCATAGCCTTGCTGAGGCGAAATGGAGCAGGAATTTTACTCATCACCCATGACCGTACATTCGGATCCCTTGTCAGCGACCAAGGGTATGCCATCACAGATGGCGTTTTGGGGGGCGTATGACTACCAATACCTTTGTAGCTGGAGATGCCTTTCTGTATCATTTCGATCCAAGAGCCAAGTTGTTGTCGCTTGTTCTGTTTTGCAGTTGGTTTTTTCTCCCCATATCCCTCGTGGGGCTTTATGGAGTTGTTTTTTCCATCATCTTGTTGGGTTCTTTCAATACCGGAGTGCATCATACCTGGAGAACCTTCAGATCAATTCTTCCCATGCTGCTGTTCATGGTGTTGTTCATTCCTTTCAATGTCCGTAGTGGTGAGAGTCTGGTGACATTCGGTACGTTCACCTTCATCACCAGAGAGGGTGCCTTGCAGGCTGCACGATTGGGCGGAAGGTTCATCGGCATCACCTATGTCTGTACTCTGTTGTTTGCAACCACACCGATGACTGAGGTGATGTTATCTTTGCGTTGGTATCGCCTACCGTATAAAGCCTCTCTGGTGGTGACGCTTGCCTTCACCTATATCCCGTTCATTGCCGACAGTTTTTCTCAGATCTCTGAGTCTCATAAGTTGCGTGAGGCAGGTGAGGAGACGCAGAAGAAAAACATTTTCAAACGTCTTTCCGAATTGCTTCCTACCCTTACCAGTGCCTTGGTGGTGGCTCTTCGCTCCATTCCCAACCTGGCAATGAGTTTGGAGCAGCGAGGGTTTGGGAGAACTGAGAAGCGCAGCATGTATCATACGCTGAACGCCTATACCCATCCCTTTACCCATTTTATGCTTTCCATTATGATTCCTGTAGTACTCTGGGTCCTTTGTCGGACCTAGTAAGTGAGGAAGGTTCGATGCAAGAGAATAAAAACGCGCTTAAGGTTGCTGTAGTCGCTGTTCTTACGGCAGTAGTCGTTGTCTTTACCATGATGGTCCGTATACCTACCGCCAAGGGATATCTCAATTTATGTGATGTCGCCATCTGCTTCATCGCCTTTACCTTCGGTCCTTGGTCTGCTTTCATCGCTGCTGGGTTGGGTACTGCGCTTGCAGACTTGATCAGCGGATATGCACAATGGGCTCCCATTTCTTTTATTGTCCATGGGGTGGAAGGTCTATTGGTTGCTCTGATTGTCCGCCAAAAGGGTGATGAAACAATTTCTGCAATAAAAAAAATTGCAGCCGGCATTGTATGCGTGACGACTGTTTCGATGGGATATTTCATTCTCTCAGCAATTTTTATCAGTGGATTCAGCGTTGCTGCAGCCGAAATTCCCGGAAACATCGCCCAGAGTGGAGTTGGAGTGGTTCTTGGACTGGCTGTTGCCACAGCGGTAAAGCGTGCATATCCTCCAGTTCGTACCCTCGCTTGGTAGCATCAAGAGAGGTATTTCGATATAATTGCAACAAATTTTGAACAGGTAGGATCTTCGTATGCAACAGTTCTCCCATGACACCATTGTTGTGCTCGATTTCGGTGCACAATATAGTCAGCTTATAGCCAGAAGAGTGCGCGAAATGCACGTCTATAGCCAGATTGTCCCCTATACAATCAGTAGTGAGGATCTCCGTTCGATGCAGCCCAAAGGAATCATCTTTTCAGGTGGTCCTGCCAGTGTAAGCACACCGCAGTCTCCTCGTCCCGATCCAGCAATTTACGACTTGGGAATTCCCATTCTTGGCATCTGTTATGGCCTTCAGGTCATGAGCATCCAGAACGGGGGTAGTGTTCAACGTCCCGATAAGCGTGAATATGGGTTTGCCGACCTTTCCTTGTTGCAGAAGGAATCAACCCTTCTCAAGGGAATCAAAGAGAGTTCCAGAGTATGGATGAGTCATGGAGATTCTGTCTGTGCCATCCCTGAAGGGTTTATAAATACTGCCCTCACTCCCAATTGTCAGTTTACGGTGATTGAGAATGATGAGAAGCAGTTCTATGGTGTGCAGTTCCATCCTGAGGTAGTTCATACAGAACAGGGCAAAACCTTCCTTTCCAATTTTGTGCTTGATGTTTGTAAGGCAAATACCGACTGGAATATGGGTTCGTTTGTCTCATCTGCCATCGAAGATATCCGCAGACAGGTTGG
>JAQVVB010000308.1 GCA_028699215.1 Sphaerochaeta sp.
GAAGATTAGTGATGCAAAAGGCCGGCTTTTCAGTAAAGCCGACCTTTTCATAATCATGAAAACCTACTGACTATTTCGATGAAGGAGTCTGATTTTTATACGTATCCCAATTTGATACCAAAGCATCGATGACCGTACTGGCAACGGCAAATCCATTTTTCATACCGATGGAAAATGCTCCTGAACTTGCATCCAGACTTTCACGTACGGTCTGACCAGGATAGGGCTGGTCGAAATTGACGACATCACGGCAGACCAAAAGCCTTTCCAACAGGCCATGGTTCATGGCCGCAACGCCAAATCCATTGTCTTCCATCTGGGTCACCATATAGGTACCGGCACCATAGGCTGCTGTCACTTCATCAGCACGTGCTGAAGAAGCGCTTCCATGCCAGTAACTGTCTCCGGTGACAGATACACCCATTCGTACTGCTGGTTTCTCGTTAGCTTCAGAGGCACTGTAGTTGGCACGATAGGCAGCTGCAGAAGGATCATCAAGTAAAGGGACATCAACGGTCAGATCATACGCCCACTGGGCAAGATCCTTGTTCAATGTGATGTAGCCTGGACGGTCATACCCTTCAGAGCGCAGAAAGGTGCCTTCATAGCCGGCAACGATGTCAGACTGCTGCCATCCATGACCGAGTTCATAGTCGACCAATTCATCTGCCCATACGACATCACCAAGAGTTCCGCGTTCAGGACTCATTCCAGAACATCCGCTTACCACAATGTAGGTATTGGAGGTATCGAACCGTGGATCAGTGAGAATGGTGGTCAAGGATGCTGCAGCCTGGGCCTTGCCCATGCCTGCTATGCAACCGGCAACACCTTCGTCATTGATGTAGAGTTTGAGCGGCATCTCATTGAGTTCATACACCTCAGCTCCATCAAGATAGGTTTCATAGAAGTACTGGAACTCTCCTGCAAAATCGCCTTTGTTCTCCCCCACTTCGAACATATCAAGGATCAAGACCTTGATTTCAGGTTTTTCCACCACGCCCTGTGCGCCCAGCATTGCAACACAAAGTAATAACACGAGGACCAGAGATACCTGTTTCACACTACGTTTCATTCAATCCACCTCAGCTTATGTATAGATGATCTGATGGTAGCTGTATGTTTTATCGTGTGCAAGCGCACCTACTATGCAACTTGTCATATCACTTGCACCATTTTTTATGTATTTATCAATACATTTGCAACAGAAATACTAAAACCGACAAACATACGCAACATTTTTGTCGCTTTGCTCAATTATGATTTTTTGCTGTTTCTGTATGTATTTTCTCATCTCTGCTGACAGCCAAAAAAGATGGCATAGATACATTCTACTAGTAGAAACTCTTTTATTCTAACACTTTTACATTTTATGTATTTATGTTAAATTAAACGTACGGGGCAACCCGAATTCCGTATGACAGGCAAGGATATTCAATGAATATGACAACCTTAGAGACCATGCTGGGTACTTTGAAGAAAGTAACCGAAGACATTTCCAAAACACTTCCCTTTTCCTCAATCCAAACATTTTTAGGCGATCTCAAGCAATTCAAGCCCTCATGGCCTGCATTGAGGATCGGCAATCTGGTAGCCCGCACCCCCATCGTACAAGGGGGAATGGGTGTAGGAATCTCCCTATCAGGTCTTGCCTCTGCAGTTGCAGAAGCAGGAGGAATCGGAGTCATCGCTGCAAACGGCATCGGTCTTCTGGAAAAGGACTACTTCCAAGACGGGCAAGCAGCAGGTCTTCGTGCATTCAGAAGGGAAATCAGGACCGCAAGAGAAAAAACCAAGGGAATCATCGGAGTGAACATCATGGTCGCTCTCAATGATTTCCATCAGATGCTCGATGTCGCCATTGAAGAAAAGGTGGACATCGTCTTCATGGGAGCAGGACTTCCCATCAAGGGGCTTCCTGTGGAGCGCTTGAGAAAAAACGGCGTCAAGGTCGCCCCTATTGTAAGCTCATCTCGTGCTGTCGATATGATTTTCAAAATGTGGAACAAGATCTATCATGACATTCCCGATGCCGTTGTTTTCGAAGGTCCAAAAGCTGGTGGACACCTGGGCTTTACTGAAGAGCAGTTGGACGATCCTTCCTATCAACTGGAGGCCATCGTCCCACAGATAATCACCACCCTGGCAAGCTATGAAAAGGAGTTCTCCCGAGAAATCCCTCTGATTGCAGGCGGTGGAGTGTACTCGGGAAAAGACATCCATGATATCTTGCAACTCGGAGCCAAGGGAGTGCAGATGGCAACCCGTTTCGTAGCTACCGATGAATGTGATGCCGATATTCGCTTCAAACAAGCCTATGTAGACTGTAAAAAGGAAGAAATCGGCCTTATCAAGAGTCCGGTGGGAATGCCTGGACGTGCCATCCGCAATCAATTCATCATCGATTCAGAAGAAGGAAGGCGTCCATCCTTTAAGTGTGCATGGAAATGTCTGGCAAGTTGCAAGGCACAGGATGCAAATTATTGCATCTCCATTGCATTGAACAATGCCCGTAAAGGGCTTTTACGCCAAGGCTTTGTATTTGTAGGTGAGAATGCCTATCGAGTCAACAAAATCGTTCCCGTTGCCTCGTTGGTAGAAGAGTTGGCTCAAGGATACTGGCTCTGCGAAAAACAACCGGTGACTTCCAGATTACAAACCTTGGTATCCAGTCTCAAGCACTTGGAAGGAAAATACAAAGAGATACAACATCAAGTGGTGGTACTGGGAAAAGCCTATGAGCAGGCTCTGACTTCCCCTTCATCTTTGGTGGAGAAAGCCCACCTGACTGAACTGCGGAACCAATATAATGGAGCCCTCTCAAAGGTGAGAAAGCTCCAATTCCAAATCACTGAGAAGCTCATCGCTTCTTATTTCCTCTTATCTCCGAAAACAGTGTAAGCACAACCATGGAGGGGCGTAAAGCTCCTCCATACTTTTCTAGAGCAGTCGTTCCTTACCGCTATATACCTCAGCGGTATTGACGACCAAAGCACCATGCCCAGGATGTTTGGAAGGATTCCAACTCTTCATGAAATCAAACAACTCTCCAGAGGTGTGATATTCTGCTTCACCTTTCACCTGGTAGGATTTTCCACCCTTGGTGATGAATAACACCGTAATCTTGTTGTTTTTCTCTATATTTTTTTTGGTCTTGAAAAAATAGTTGTCCGCAATCACAATGCGTTTGTCTTCACTCAGGCCAACACACGTTGCATAGATACTGTTGGGTATTCCCAGCTCATCGACTGTAGTCAACACTACAGCTCCTTCTCGTTCATTCCACGCTTGTTGAATCATATCCGGTACCATTTTTTCTCCTACAGAAATGCATTGTACGCCTAAAGCTACAAAACTGCAAATCCACATAGTCAAACCCCTTGAGATATTTTCAATCCCTCATGTTACCGATACGACTTTTTATAAATCTTTAGACAATCCTCATCACTGAGCGTCATGGGATCAACATCAAACAACCCTCCCATATTTTGCCTGGCATTTTCCACCATCAAAGGCAACTCTTCTTGGGT
>JAQVVB010000309.1 GCA_028699215.1 Sphaerochaeta sp.
TGTGCTCTTCCGATCTGTGAAGCTTTCTGCAACCTGTTCTATCTCTTCAGGACTCCCTTGTGCTATCAAAGTTCCTCCTTGCTCTCCCCCCTCGGGGCCCAAGTCAATGATCCAATCAGCATTCTTTATGACATCCATGGAGTGTTCCACCATGACAATGGTATTTCCTTCATCGGACAAATGCCTCAAGACCTGTAAAAGATGCTGGATATCAGAACAGTGTAAACCATTGGTTGGCTCATCCAAAATATAGAGGACATTCTTCTTGTCTGCCCCTCCCAAGTTCTTAGCAAGTTTCAATCTTTGGGCCTCTCCGCCAGACAAGGTCATGGTGTTCTGTCCCAACTTCAAATACTCAAGCCCAACATCACAAAGCGCTGACAACAACGTCTTCACCGAAGGAACATCTGAGAAAAACAAACACGCATCCTCAACTGATAAATTCAGCACCTCATGAATGTTTTTTTCTTGATATCTCACCTCCAACACCTCTTTCTTATATCGCTTCCCCCCACAGACAGGACAAGTCACCCACACATCTTCCATAAACTCAGCTTTCAGAACTCCCTCTCCGTGGCAATTCTCACACCATCCCTCAGCGGTATTGAAACTAAAACTACCAATGCCCAAAGTGCTCTGATGAGCAAACACTTCACGAATGGAGTCCATGATTCCCATATAGGTTGCAGGAATGCTACGGGGATTTCTTCCAATGGGAAGCTGATCAACCATGACGACCTTGGAAAAACCAGCTCCGCTTACAGAAGTGCAATGTACAGGTCTCCCACTTTCCACACTGGGATAGACCACACCTTCCAACAAGCTTGACTTCCCGCTGCCACTTACTCCGGTTATGCAGGTAATTCGTCCTTTGGGAAAAGCGATGGAGACATCGTTGACATTGTGCAAGGAAGCTCCTTTCACCTCGACAAAACCAGGAATGGAAGAACAAGCAGAAGCAAGATTGACACGAAGAGTTCCAGAAAGATATCTACCGGTCTCTGATTCTGGTTTCATGGCAACTTCCTTCAGCGATCCATCGGCGATTACAAACCCTCCATGGTCACCCGCACCAGGACCCAAATCAATGACCTTGTCAGAGAGAGCGATCAGATCACGGTTGTGTTCCACCAACAGAATGGTATTCCCCTTCTCATTCAACATCTGGATAGCCTTGATCAACTGTTGATAATCCCGGGGATGTAGTCCGGATGTCGGTTCATCCAGAACATACAGCAACCCGCAGATATCTTCTCCCAGTTGGGAAATCAGCTTCAACCGTTGGAGCTCTCCTCCTGATATCTGATCGGAATTTCTGTTTGAAGTAAGATACCCAACGCCCAATTCCATGCACCGTAGTAAGATGTTGTGTAACTTTTGCAACAAAGGAAGCGCAAATCCCACTTCCTTATCAGTCAACAAGGACGGGACATCCTCACACCAGGATTTCAATTGGGAGAGTGGCATTTCCATCATTTGGGGAAAGCGTTTGCCTGCAACGGTAACCATTCGCCCTTCCCTGTCGAGTCTTTCACCCTGGCAGTAGGAACAAGTCGTTTGTTTCATGAAAGACTGGGTGATGGTCGCCCCCTTTTGCTCTGTAAACAATCGCTTGATACAGGTACAGGCTCCTTCGACAGGGCGGGTGATGGTACCATTCCTTCCAATCTTTGAATTCTCCAGATTCAAGACCACCACTCTTCCATTCGAGCCATAAAGAACTTCATGTTTGAATTCCTCAGGCAACTCCTTCCAAGGTTTCTCCAAGTCGACCTGTCTTTCTTTTGCAAGCGCAAACACTTCACCCTTCATCCAATTTGCATTAGGGCTCTTCTTGAAAGATCTAAGATTTCCATACCAAGGAGAAGCTCCATCCAACAAGGATTTTTCAGGGAAGGTCACAATCGCATCAACATCGACTTCCCATTGCACACCAAGACCGTTGCAAACAGGACACCGGGCTTCCGGATTTGTAGGGCTGAACAGAGATGGACTCAGGGTAAACATGATTCTTCCACAATGGCTGCAGGCTTCATGTGTTTGAAACCGTATCGGTTCAAGACCAGCAACCGAAGCAACACAGACTCCTTTTCCCTTTTCCAACGCTGTATGGACATCGTCACAAGGATTAGCTTCTCCATCCCATATCTGCACAGGAGAGAAAGGAGAAAGAAATCCTATAATTTCTTCTTCCGTCATAGGTATGATTTCGTTTCCACAATCCGGGCAATGTCTGACTCCTATCGATGAAAACAGAACACGAAGCAAATCGGTACTACCCAAAAGCGTCCCCACCGTAGAACGAGACGTTCTTTTCAAGCTCCGTTGAGAAACCGATACAACAGGAAGCGCTCCATCAAAACTATCAAAGTCAGGCTTGGTCAACACAAGGTTATCATTCGAGACATCCAGAAACCGCCTTTTACACTCAGTATAAATGGTATCAAACGCAAGACTTGACTTGCCACTCCCACTTTTACCGGTGATGGTGGTGATCTTTCCATAGGGAATGGAGATTTCGATGTTCTTGAGATTATTCTGTCTTGCTCCCCTGACCACCAAAGCCTCGCGTTTTCCTTGGACTCTGCTTTCAGCATGCAACCAATCATGATTCAAGGTAGATTTGGTCAATAATGAACGCATAGGAGAATCCACCAAGGCAATATGACCATCCTTGTACTCGGTATCGTTTACATGCTCAGGCCAATGGGCAAGCCATGCAGGAGTGCGGATGGAATCAATGCAATCCTCACGAGGATCATAGGCCAACAAACCGAGCACCGGAGTACCATCAAAGCAGTCAAGCATTGATACAAACACCTCATTATTTTGTATATGCAGGATTTTTGCAGTGGTCAGAGCCAAAGGATTCGGCCGAACGGGTGAACGAGAAGCAAACACCCCGGTTCTCGGGGCATGTTCATAGGGAGGATTGCACTGCAGGGTCCTTCGGTATTCCGGTTTGTCAAATTTATCGAACCACCAGAGAATCTTTACATGAGAACAGAAATAAAGCGAATCAAGCAGAGCAGTTGACTCGACCACTATCTTGAATTTTCCTTCTTCACGAACTACCGAACCTATGCATGATAGGGTGTCCTTAACAAGAGGGAGAGAGACAGGAGAAGAATCACCAGCATACGTGGCGTTTTTCACCCGATCTTCACAAGGGAAATAGGGCTTCAAATCATATACAGATCCTTGCATCATAGAGGGGAAAGCGAATGTACAAAAGACCAATCCATGTGCCATATCCACCTCGTCAATGGAGGCGACACGCTCAAAAAGCTCATCCTGGGTACGATAAAAAACCAAGACATGGCTATACAACGAAAGAAATTTCAAACCAGGACTCATTTCGGGTTTCAAGATGATGCAGGACCTATTCTCATGTATTCCCAATTCCCCGATAACCGATAGATGAAATGTAGTCTTTTCCATGCTCTGTACCTCTCAAATACCTTGCTTGATCACAACCGTACAGAGACATTAAAACATTGGCAAGTAAGTCACCCACCTTCTTCAATA
>JAQVVB010000310.1 GCA_028699215.1 Sphaerochaeta sp.
AAGTTGTATATTAGTTACCCCATGGCTGAAGCCCTCTGGGATTATTCAATTGAAGATTCCAGTTCAGCTCGTCGTTGTTTCTTTCCCCTTTCTCATGGAGCTCTCTACAAGAGGCATGTCCAAGAAAGAAATCCTCATAAAGGAGAGCCCTTGTCTTCTGTCCAATGGATGAAATTGTGTGACATTCATTTTAGAAGAGCCTTCGGGATATCAATGCACTCATTGGAGAGCTACTCCTATACGGCACTGAAAAACTTGACCCAGCAACAAATTTTTGTCAGTCAGAGAAAAATAGTATCTGTCTATTCACAGATTTTTGCACTAAGTCCTTTTCCTCTTTTTCTGCTTGATATTCGCGGTGAACATCTTTTTAATGAGGTTTCCCAAGGTGCAGGATCATCTCTTTGTGCCTATGATTGTTTTATTTGAATCGATATGACGAATAATTCATTATTTCTATTAGCTATGTCTTGTTTGCAAGGGCCCTTTAGTATTCAGAAAGGAGTTTGGCTGTAAAATTTTTGAGAATGTCTGTTGTCAGCGTTACATTTTCTTTTTTTATGTTGTTTGCAAGTTCCAATGCTTCTTGCTTGGATAGTTTTCCTTCTTTGTAGAATTGCAATAATAATTCCAACCCCCAGATCACTGTACAAGCCAAACATATACAGGTTTTTCTCAGCTTGATATCATTTGTTACACAATAATAGCCCTTTTGGGCGTAATACAAACAGCAACAATCCTGAATGGACAAACCAACTACGGTTTCTATTTCCTCAAAAGGAGTCTCAAGAAGAATGATCCCTACATCTGAGGGGTCCGTTTCTTTGAAAAGCGTAACTTCTGCATATACTATATCAGGTACGAAAAGACCTCCATAGAATTGTGAAATTCTGTACAATAAGGTAGGAGATGCATTCATATAGTCGATAAGGATATTTGCATCACAAAGAAGAGGTTTATTCATCAGCTTCAAATTCCCATGATGAGTGAAGTTTTCTCATTGCAGCAAGATCAAGGGAAAGCATTTCAGCTGCTTTGGTTATGGATATATATTCCTTTTCATATGCATCACGAACAAGTCCTTGATACTCAGTTGAGAGAAGATCATACCTCTGCAAGGGCTCAGGATCGATGCTTGCAACCAGTGATTGCCCTTCGCTGGGTTCATAGTGATTTTTCAAGTCATGACCGTATTTGTCCTTATACACCTGAGCGAAGGCGACATATAGTTGGCTGCTTTCGCCTTTATGGAAACCATCTCTGATAAGCGCATATAGTACGGTTTTATAACTTACCTTATACACATGCTTGATAGCCAACACCCTGTCGATGAAGGGGATTCCTTTATAGAGTTCCCACTGTTTTTTCAGAGCTGAAGGAGGTAGCAATAAGACACCGGCAAAGGCATTTGCCTGTGATTCCTCTTCGTCATTCTCTTCAAGGTATTCTTGTGCAGAACTAAAGGAGTCGATATGAAATAACAGGTGTCCAAGTTCATGGGCGATGGTAAATATCTTCCTCTCAATGGAAATCTCAGCATTATCATTGACAATGATGGCCGGTCCGTCATCAGGAATCCCCACAGAGAGACCGAATACACGTTTCATTTTGAAGTCATGGAGCCAGAGTTTAACTCCTAATTGTGAAACCATACCCACCAGATTACACACAGGATCTTCATCTTTGATATGTGCAATAGCCCTTACTATCTGTGCAGCTTCCATTGCAGTAAGATCTTTGACATCTGGCAAGGACGGTCTGGATGGTTTTCCAAGCAATTTTTCGAGTTCCTTGTAGTTTTTCAACCAGACAGGTACCTCAAGCAATATTTGTTCTTTTGCGGCTTTTTCTCTTGGACTTAAGGTTTTTGCAGTTCTGAACCGAACTGAATGCAACAGGATGGGAGTGATAAGCAGTGTATTGATGGAAACTTTCAGGTATGAAGCCAGTTTGATGACAGTTCCTGATTTCGGGACACTTTTTCCAGTCAGTATGTTTGACAAGGCAACTTTTGAGATCCCTATAGATTGGGCGACTTCCTGTATGGTTTTGCCCTTGTTTTTCATCTGTCTGCGAAGGTTCTTTCCCACATATTCAATATTCATTTTGAGCCTCCGGGTCCAGTGTATCATAACTATATAAAAAATACATTTTTAAATTTTAATAAAGTGATAATGCTGTACATCACCTCTTGATGGAGAGATGCAGAAGGAAACAATTGTAATAGATAGTATGAAAGCTTTGCATTCTTGCAAAGCTTTCATGGGGGGCGTCTTGATGGGAGCTGGATTTGAAACGGTGCTTACAACCGGATGGCAAAGCCCTTAAGGGTAGGAACGCTTTTATCAATTATCCTGATACTCGATATTTGAAAAGTTCTCTATGTCTTGGTGAAGGCATTGAATTGCTTCTTCTTTGTTGTTTGTTTCCAAAAGATGAATGAATTTCTTATGGAATTCACACTCACTGACGATGTTTTCTGTATGAAGGTTGATCCAGTATGCCTGGGCGTATGCCACTCCAAGATACTGCATGGCATTCTTCAATTGGGTGTAGATGAAATCATTGCCGAAGAATGAAACCAATGCCAAGTGAAACTCGGTATTGTGTTCCCAGTGTTCCAATGCAGGTTTCTTATCCCGTTCAGCATAGTTTGTATTGAGGATGTCCTTGAGCTTTTTGATGTTCTCGCTGGTGATGTTGTCCCAATGGGTTGCAAGATACCCACACTCGATGATCGTTCTATATTCGGTCAGTTGGATGATGTTTTCGTTGCTGAAAGAAACGACTTCATATCCGAAGCGGGGAATGCTTTTAAGGAATCCTTCATTGCACAATTCAATCAGGGCTTCCCTAATAGGCGATTTGCTTGTGGAAAATTCATCTACAAGGGATTTTTCGGTGATGATATCCCCCGAATTGTAATTGCAGAGGATTATTCTCGAAAGGATCGTGTCGTAGAAGTGTTGCTTCTTGGTCGAGACAGAATATTTATTTTTTATGGTATTCATCGGTTCATCCTTTTACCTATTGTACTTATAGCATAGCAAATAGAGTGAATGTTGCTTAATTTACAGACATATGTCCAAAAAAGGTGATTTTCATAGTAGTCTTTGTGATTGGGACCATAAGAAAACTCTTGATTTATCCTAGAATGGTGTTAGTCTGTTATTGGCATACCACTAATGTATCTCTAATATCTTAGAAAATCAAATGAAAATTCTCTCTTTGTTTGAATGGTATGGATTTTTGAAAACAATACATATGTAGGTATAAACACGAAAGGGAAACTTGCTCGAGCGAATGGATTCTGGATGAGGCAACAAAGGTTCTTAGTGTTTGCTCAGGCAAATCCTACTGTAGTTCTCCATGTCTTTTCGCAAGGACAACAAGGCTTCTGTCTTGTTATTGTTCTCAATCTCCTTGACGATGAGTCTGTGGCACTCCTCGCCGAAATAACCATCAATCGAATTGTTGGAATTCCAAATGGACCGAGCATACTC
>JAQVVB010000311.1 GCA_028699215.1 Sphaerochaeta sp.
AAGGGTGAAGTGATCGGCATAAACACTTCCATCTATTCCACAAATGGAAATTCCCAGGGATTGAACTTTGCCATTCCCATCGATACCGCGATTTCAGTGATTCCCGATTTGATCAAACTCGGTAGGGTAAGTCGTGGTTGGCTTGACCTTACCTCAGTACAGCTTACGCCTCAATTGGTTTCGTATGCAAAATTGGAAGTAGACAAAGGAGTCCTGATCAGCCAATTGGTAAGTGGTGGGTTTGCAGAAAAAGCCGGGCTCCGTGGTGGAACGCAAATGGTACAGTACGGATCAAGCGTGATATATTTGGGAGGAGATGTCATCACCGCCATCAACGGTGAAGAGATAGCAGACCTCAATGATCTCTATCTGGCTCTTCTCAATACCCGCAGTGGCGAGAAAGTGAAGGTTACAGTCAACAGAAAGGGTGAATCCAAGACGTTGGAAGTGCAACTCATTGAACGAAACGCACAACATGTAAGTGCATTGGTACGGTAAACGATGGATCAGATCAAAGTAGATGAAAGCTGGGGTGGAGATACTATAGAGAATATTCATGGAGATGTGTCCTATGAACAGAAAAAGTTCAAGGTAGTCTCTCCCTATGATCCGGCAGGTGACCAAGCCCAGGCCATAGAAAAGCTGTCAGATGGATTGTTGCAAGGTGATCGTTGCCAGACATTGAAAGGGGTGACCGGGAGTGGAAAAACCTATACTATGGCGAAAATCATCGAACAGGTGCAACGCCCAACGCTCGTGCTTTCCCATAACAAAACCCTGGCAGCTCAGCTGTATAGAGAGTTCAAATCATTTTTCCCCGAGAATGCCGTAGAGTATTTTGTTTCCACATACGATTATTATCAGCCGGAAGCGTATGTTCCTGGTAGGGATCTGTATATCGAAAAAGCTACGGACATCAACCAGGAAATTGACAGGCTTCGACTTTCAGCATCCTTTTCACTGATGGAAAGGCGTGATGTCATCGTGGTTGCCACGGTTTCCTGTATCTTTGGTCTCGCCAACCCTGTTTCGGTTCGCGATATGGTTCATACATTTGAAGTAGGCATGCCGTTCCATCATCATGAAGTTTTGGAACAGTTGGTGCGAATGCAGTATGAACGTAACGATGCAATTCTCAAACGTGGAGCGTTCAGGGTCCGTGGTGATGTAGTGGAAATCTGTCCTTCCTATCTGGAAAACGCTGTAAGGATATCCATCGATTGGGATGAAATTGCATCCATTCAGTGGTTTGATCCCGTTTCGGGCGAAAAACAGGAAATGGTACAGAGTTACACCCTCTATCCAGCCAAACAGTTTGTCATGCCACAGGATCAGGTGAAGGCTGCAGTGGAAAGAATCCGCAGTGAAATGGAAGACCAAATAGAATATTTCAACAGTTTGGGGCGTCCATTGGAAGCAGAAAGGATCAAGACAAGAGTTGAATACGACTTGGAGATGTTGGAAGAAATCGGCTATTGTGGAGGAATCGAGAACTACTCAAGGCCGCTTTCCGACCGGAAGGCCGGAGAACGACCCGCTGTGTTGCTGGATTATTTCCCTCCGGATTTCCTTACCTTCATAGATGAATCCCACGTCACCCTCTCTCAGGTAGGGGCAATGTATGAAGGTGATCGTTCTAGGAAACTCAATCTGGTGAATTACGGGTTCAGACTCCCTTCTGCCCTGGATAATCGTCCTTTGATGGCAACTGAGTTTGACAAAGTGGTGAAACAACGGGTGTTTGTATCTGCGACTCCAGGAAAGGTGGAGCTTAATCAGAGCTCCCAGGTGGTTGAACAGATCATCAGGCCCACAGGCCTTCTGGATCCTGAGGTTGATGTCCGTCCTTCTGAAGGCCAGATGGAGAACTTGTACGCAGAGATACGCAAGACCATCGCAAAGAAACAGCGGGTTCTGGTGACAACGCTTACCAAGAGGATGTCAGAAGACCTTACTGATTATTTTGCAGGCCTTGGGCTCAAGGTGAGGTATCTTCACTCAGAGATAGAGACCATAGAACGTGTTGAGCTGCTCAGGGATCTCCGTCTCGGCGTTTTCGATGTGCTGATAGGCATCAACCTACTCAGGGAAGGACTGGACCTACCTGAAGTCTCTCTCATTGCAATCCTTGATGCCGATAAGATCGGGTTCCTTCGGTCGACGACATCCTTGGTTCAGATCATTGGGCGTGCTGCAAGAAATTCTGAAGGCCGGGTCATCATGTATGCCGATAAGATGAGCAGTGCCATGGAAGAGGCCATCAGTGAGACGAACCGGCGGAGAGCCATTCAGACTGCGTATAATGATGAACATGGTATCACGCCCACCACGATCATCAAATCAATACAAGACTTGATCGAACGGGAAAAAGAAGACACCAAGGAAATTCAAAAGCAGGATCTTACGATCCTTAAAGGTGGATTCAATCTGCTCAATGCCAATGATCGAAAGAAATATCTCAAAGCCTTGGAGAAGGAAATGCTCACTGCTGCCAAGAATCTTGAATTTGAACGTGCTGCAGTCATCCGTGATGAAATGGAAACAGTCAGGAACAGCCAGTTCAGTTCCTGAAAATCACCAGATCCAATGCCCCTCCGGTAATGGTGGGGTGTTGGTATCGTGGAGCATATATCCCTTCAGTCGCGAGAATCTGATGAGTATGAATGTATGCGTAGAGAGAATCAAGACTCAGAATTCCTGAGGTGAAAGCGGGATGAGTGTATTTCTTCAAGGTGTTGGTGTCTTGGTTCCATCCAAGTCCCTCCAGTAAGGCTCTGGAGAAATAGCCATGGATATGGCCATCTCCTACTGGCTCTTTACTGGTGTTGTCAGAGGTGGTTGCCGCTAGTACAAACAGATCATAGGTGCTTGAAGATGAGGAAAAGTACGTCTCAAAAGCTCTTTGCATACAACGATTTTTTTCAATGAGGGATATTGAACTATTGCTTTCTTCAACAAAGGCACCACAATAACAGCTATCAAGAATGAGGAGTTTCTTCCCAGGAAGCGACTCCATCTTGGAAAGCAGTTCCTCTACACCCAGAGAACACTCATCAGTGACCTTTTCATGTATATCAAGAATTAATCCAGTGCCGTCAAGACTTATCTCTGTCGGAGCGAGCACCAAAGAACCGTCATAGTCCCCATGTCCGCTGTAGGAGAAGATGGTAAGATCGTTTTCACCAAGGACTGACTGTAGAAAAGTAAGTTTGTTCAGGATATTATCTTTTGTGGGAAAGTTTTCATTGGCTTCATCATAGTCATAAGAGGTTTCTGTTCCTCTTTGTGTCATGAGATGCCCATGGTATTCTCGTTTGGTTTCAGCACCCAAATCTTCTAGGCAGGCTTGCAGTTCATCAGCATCATTGAGGGTTCCGTTAAGGCGCTTTACATTAGTCCCGTAGTAGTTCAATCCTACCGATACATGATGTATTGAACCTAATGGACTCTGTTCCAGGAAAAGTTCACACCCTACCAGAACAAGGAAACTTGCTGTGACAATACAGAGTAAAAACCGACGCA
>JAQVVB010000312.1 GCA_028699215.1 Sphaerochaeta sp.
CATCGAGGAAATGCTGGTCGGTCAATACAAAGACCGGCACTTGGAACTCATCAGCAACCTCAAACGCCCTATGGGTGAAGAGGATGCCGTCCTCATAGGTGCCTGGTGCATAGATGACCCGTGGAAAATCTCCATGGCCTGCATACAATGCAAGATTGAGATCCCCTTGTTCTGTGCGGGTAGGAAGCCCAGTACCGGGCCCCGGCCTTTGGGCCAGATGAATCACCATCGGAGACTCTATGATGCCTGATAAACTCACAGCTTCAGTCATGAGAGCAAAGCCTCCACCTGAAGTCGTGACCATTGCACGGGCTCCCGTATACCATGCACCCAATGCCATATTGATGGCGGCAATCTCATCTTCCGCCTGTTCAACAACAATTGAATACTCCCGCTCTTTTTTTGCAAGGTACGCAAGAACCGCCGTCGAAGGTGACATAGGATAGGAGGATATAAAATTGCATCCCCCACTAAGAGCACCGATCCCTATGGACTCAGAACCACTGAGGGCATACATACCCTTCACTTTCTCATCCATTTTGACATCAAAGGATGTATTGAGCGTCTTTGCCAGTTCAAGCCCCATCTGAAATGCCTGTCTGTTCTTTTCCACAATCTCCTCCCCTTTGGAGGCAAATTGTTTTTCTATTGCCTGATACGCGATGTCGGCATCACAACTGAACAGAGCACTGAGCAATCCATTTACCAAATTATTGGAAAAAATCGGATTTCCCAATTCCCTCATTTTCTCCGCAATGGGAAGAGGATGTAGGATTCCTTCCGTCTTTTGTGAGGTTATGTAGGCCTCTTCCCCAACGATATGGGTATGAGAACCAATCCTCGGCAGAAGTCGATCAAGCCCATTCTTACTGAGCACCACCAAAAGATCGATCCTATCGACAAACGCTCCAATTCTCTTATCGGAAATACGTATTTCACTGGTATTGTTTCCACCACGAACACGCGACATGAACTCCTTGGCAATATACGCATGGTAGCCGCTTTTTTGCAGGAGAACCATAAAAAGGGATTCAATCGTTTTCAATCCTTGCCCGGCTTCACCGGAGAGAACGACACTGTACGATCGTATTTGCATATGTTGACTCCTTATCAATTGAACACAATATAATAGAATTAAACATAAATGTATAGCGATTTTATAGGATATTCCCATAAACCTTCCCGTCTAGAGAGTTCCAACCAATAACAGCTTACGACACAAATACTTTCAGCGCAATAACCTTGACAACCTGAAAGGGGTATGTTGTAGTTGGGATATATCGTTTTTCAAGGAGAGGGCTATGACGAAAGAGAAAAAACTCACTACAGCAAGCGGAATCCCTGTTTCGAACGATCAGGCATCGCTTACCACCGGCCCCATAGAGGGCTATACCCTTCTACAGGATGCACATCTTAGTGAAAAACTAGCGCATTTCAATCGGGAACGTATCCCTGAACGCGTCGTACATGCAAAAGGGGCTGGAGCGCATGGCGTGTTTGAGGTCACCAATGACCTTTCATCATTCACCTGTGCTGATTTTCTCTCCCATAAGGGGAAAAAGACTCCGATCTTCGCTCGTTTTTCTACCGTCGGAGGAGAAAAAGGAAGCGCAGATGCTGAACGTGACCCGAGGGGGTTTGCCGTCAAATTCTATACAGAACAAGGCAACTATGATTTGGTAGGCAACAACACTCCGGTTTTCTTCATCAGAGACGCAATCAAATTTCCTGACTTCATCCACACACAAAAGCGCAATCCTCAGACCAATCTGAAAGACCCAAACATGTTCTGGGACTTTTTATCCCTCACCCCAGAATCCCTTCACCAAGTGATCATCCTCTTTTCCGACAGGGGGACTCCTGCCACCTTCAGGCATATGAACGGATATGGCAGCCATACATTCATGTGGTACAACGAAAAGAAGGAGTATGTGTGGGTGAAGTACCATTTCAAGACCGACCAAGGCAACAAGACCTTAACTGCCGAAGAGGCTGAAATTTTAAAGGGAAATGACCCCGACCATGCCACAAGGGATCTCAGTGAGGCAATCGAACGAGGAGAATTTCCTTCTTGGTCGGTGTATGTACAGATCATGACACCTCAACAGGCGAAAGAGTATCCCTTCGACCCCTTTGATGTCACCAAAGTCTGGTATCATGGAGATTTTCCTCTCATTGAATTGGGAAAGATGACGCTCAATGCCAATCCTCAAAACTACCACGCAGAAACCGAACAATCGGCCTTTTCTCCTTCCAACCTGGTAAAGGGTATTGGGTGGTCACCTGACAAACTGCTGCAAGGGAGACTCTTTGCCTATCATGATGCACATCTCTATCGTTTGGGCACCAACTACCAGCAGATACCCATAAACAGGCCGAAACACGAAGCCCACACCTATCAGAGGGATGGCTCGATGAGCATCCAAGGCAATGGGGGGCCAACTCCCAACTACTATCCGAATTCCATCTCCGGCACGCCCGCTCCGGATGAGACGTTCGCTCCGCCTGCAATCGAAATTCAGGCAATTCTGGAATCTCATACCAGATTCATTGAGGATGTGGACTTCATCCAACCAAAAGAGATGTATCGCAAGGTGTTCAATGACACAGACCGCGAGCATTTGGTTCACAACCTCACTCTCCATCTGGGAGGCGCAAAAAAAAATCTGCAGAAGAGGCAATGTGCTCTTTTCTACAAAGCTGATAAGGATTGGGGAACCAAGCTTGCACAAGCATTGAAGCTAGACATCAAAGAAATAGAGAGGCTCTCTTTGCTCAGCCAAGAAGAGCGTGTGGAGGCTACTCGTTGATCAAGAAAGATTTCAAGCACTATCTCTTGATAGCAGCAGGCAGTCTCTGTGTGATCGTTGGAGGGATTGGAATACTTCTTCCAATCCTTCCCACCACACCGTTTGTTCTGCTTGCAGCAACGTGTTTCTCTCTTTCGAGCCCACGTCTTGAAAAAAAACTGGAACAAAACAAAACCTTCGGACCTTATCTCACCCATTGGAGAACCCATGAGGGAGTTCCTTTTGCAGTGAAGCGAAGAGTCCTGATCTTTTTGTATCTCTCTTTAGGAGTTTCTGCCTTCATCGTCAAAAATTCCTATGTGATGGCAATCCTTTCGTTGGTTGGAATTGGCGTCACGATTCACATCCTCTTGATCAAGACAAAACCTGAAGAGACACCATTTACATCAGAACAAGAAGCCTGACTAGGCTTTCTTGTTTGTCAGATGCATCAAATACAAAACGCTGAGAATCATCCCAAGGATAAGAAATGCCTGTACAAAAGGCATCCAAAACAGGCCGATCGTACCAGCAAGGATTCCCATCAAAGGCGGCATACAGGTACTCCCCATATAGGCAGAGGCCATTTGTAAGCCGATGACAGCTTGGCTTGATTCAACACCGAATCTCCTCGGGGTTTCATGGATCATACAAGGGTAGATGGGAGCACTTCCCAAACCGAGCATAAGCAGAGCAAAACCTGCAACATTGGGATTTGCTGAGAAGAACA
>JAQVVB010000313.1 GCA_028699215.1 Sphaerochaeta sp.
GCATGCATAGTCGCACCCTTCGTGGGTGCGTGGATTGAAACTTCCTGTTGCGCCTGCATGCGAGCACTTGCCGCAAGTCGCACCCTTCGTGGGTGCGTGGATTGAAACTTCCTGTTGCGCCTGCATGCGAGCACTTGCCGCAAGTCGCACCCTTCGTGGGTGCGTGGATTGAAACTTGTTCTGCTGTAAGCATATATTGCAAGTGCAATGTCGCACCCTTCGTGGGTGCGTGGATTGAAACATGCTTGACTTGATGCCCCTGCTTTCCCTGTTCCCCGTCGCACCCTTCGTGGGTGCGTGGATTGAAACATAACGACTGGATAAGTAAGTTAACTTGGCTTGGTCGCACCATTCGTGGGTGCGTGGATTGAAACGGTTGTAACAGCCATCCTGGTTATACTATGCTCTGGTCGCACCCTTCGTGGGTGCGTGGATTGAAACCGATGGATTGATTCATTGAAAACTCATTTCGAAATCCCTTCTTGTATGATATGCTGAATATTATCAAACATATCCACCAGGAGGGATTTCACTGTGAAACATTCTGCTTGTAAAAACATCCTAACTATCCTATTGCTTGTACTTGTATCTACAGGTCTTTTTGCTCAGACTACCGTCTCGAACAATGTTAAGCTTACCGCTGCTTATGGATCTGGTCTGGAAGCCAAGCTTGAATTTGGCCATTCCATGAAGATGCCTGTGCTCCAAAGTGATGGACCTCTCTTCAGTGGTAATAACCTGAAGGTCAAAGGGTTGGTTGGGGTTTCTCCCATAGCTGGAACAGTTACCGTAGATGCAGTGCTGACCCCCATCGCAATCCTGGAACTCAGTTTGGGTGGTGGTTTGGGAACTGGTTGGGACTTTGATCTTATGGAGCTTTCCGGTCTCAAACTTGGAACTCCCCTTGTTTCTGATTCTCTTGGTGGTGCCTATTACATGGGTAGGGCAGGGGTTGCCTTACAATTTGATACAGCTGCCATCGTTCCTGGCGATTGGAACAGTATTGTCATGCGCATGTACCATGAATTCAATTACAAAGGCTATTCTGCAGCCGATGCCGGTGTGAAGTGGGAATATGAGAACGGTGGGGCAATGGTGAACGGCATCAATTATAAGGGTGAATATACTCTTGGCTATCAGATGCCACTCATGTTGAATTTGGTTGCCCTCCAGTTGGAGACTTTCACGTACAACTTGTTTACCGGAGATAGAGGCCCACTGTTCTATGATTTGAGTCTTGTCGGCAATTTGGAACTGACTAGCGATCTTAATCTTACCATTGCCACTCAGTTCACCAACATCGACAAAGCAGCCGATCGAGAAATCATAGAGAAAGATTTTGGATTCAAAAGAGTAGCACTGATGCTTAATTATTCCTTCTAGAAACATTCCTTATTGCAACAGTTTTGGGTGTACTCTCAATGCTTTTGACTATGATGTGATTTAGCGCTATCTTGAATACAGGATCAGCTCCGGTTTCCTTTGGATCCGGAGCTTTTTCAGTTATACAGAAATTCTCTTCAGAAAATATGGAGGTTTATATGAATGCAAAGAAACTTGCAGATGCAATTCGTATTTTAAGTATGGATGGAGTGCAGAAAGCAAATTCAGGACACCCTGGCGCTCCCATGGGCATGGCTGATATTGCTACTGTGCTTTGGAAGCACACCATGCATCACAATCCGAAAAATCCATCATGGGCAAACCGTGACCGATTTGTTCTTTCAAACGGTCATGCTTCCATGTTGTTGTATTCACTGCTTCACTTGACAGGATATGATCTCTCCTTGGAAGATTTGAAACAATTTCGCCAGATGGGGTCTCGGACTGCCGGTCACCCAGAATATAATTTGACTCCAGGAGTTGAAACCACCACTGGTCCTCTTGGACAAGGTTTGGCCAATGCTGTTGGCATGGCTCTGGCCGAGAAAGCCCTTGCAGCTCAATTCAATAAAAAAGATTTCCCGATCGTCGATCATCACACCTATACCTTTCTTGGAGACGGTTGTCTGATGGAAGGGATTTCCCATGAGGCGGCTTCGCTTGCAGGCGTATGGAAACTCGGCAAACTCATAGCTTTTTATGACAGCAATGGCATCTCCATCGATGGAGAAGTCAAGCAATGGTTCGGCGATGATACTGCAAAACGGTTTGAAGCCTATAACTGGCAGGTTATAGGCGATGTTGATGGTCATAATCCTGAGGCGATAGCTGCTGCCATCGCCTCAGCTCAGGCCAATACTACACAACCCACGTTGATCATCTGCAAAACCACCATCGGATTTGGATCTCCAAACAAGGAAGGCAAAGAATCCTGCCATGGAGCCCCTCTTGGAACAGAAGAGGTGCTTCTTGCCCGTAAACAGCTTGGATGGGAGTATGATGAACCTTTCTTTGTTCCTGAGGAACTTTATGCTGCATGGGATTGCACGCAAACCGGTGAAACCTATGAGAAAACCTGGGATGATCTCTTCTCTGCGTATAAAGCAAGCTACCCAGCTGAAGCTGCTGAGTTTGAACGTCGTCTTTCTGGTGGCCTTCCCCTTGATTGGGAAAAGAAATTTGATGCAGTCATCGCTCGATGGCAAGCTGACTCAGTGAAGGTAGCCTCCCGCAAAGCTTCTCAGATGGCTCTGGATGAACTCGGTCGATTGCTTCCTGAACTCATTGGAGGATCAGCTGACTTGACTCCTTCCAATCTGACCCAATGGAAGGGTGTACAGGATTTCAATACTGAAGATGGCAGCGGTACCTACCTTCGGTTTGGTGTTCGTGAATTCGGCATGACCGCTCTTTTGAATGGAGTTGCCCTTCATGGAGGGTTTATTCCGTATAGTGCAACCTTCCTTATGTTCATGGAGTATGCACGCAACGCTATTCGAATGGCAGCTTTGATGGGAATACGTTCCATATATGTATATACGCATGACTCCATCGGATTAGGAGAAGATGGGCCCACCCACCAACCTGTGGAACAGATTGCCTCTTTACGTATGACCCCCAATATGGTTACCTGGAGGCCCTGTGATGCAGTTGAGACAGGAGTGGCCTGGAAGCAAGCGCTTAAGCGAACAGAGGGCCCTGCTGCTTTGTTGCTCAGTCGTCAGAATCTGGCTCCTCAAACCCGTACTGCTGAACAAGTCTCCTTGATAGAGAAGGGGGCCTACATCCTGTATGAGAGTTCAGATACCCCACAGATCATTCTTATCGGTACTGGGTCAGAACTCTCATTGGCTCTTGAAGCTGGCAAGAGGCTTGCAAGTGAAGGAAAAGCGGTGCGCGTGATTTCGATGCCATCTCCCGAGGTGTTTGAGATGCAGGATGATCATTACCGCAATCTGATACTACCTCGAGAGGTCACCAAACGTGTCGTCGTTGAGGCAGCGTGGACCGATTACTGGTACAAGTATGTTGGTCTTGAAGGCAAAATCATCGGAATGCATAGTTTTGGGGAATCCGCTCCGGCTGAAAAACTCTACGAGCATTTCAACATACGT
>JAQVVB010000314.1 GCA_028699215.1 Sphaerochaeta sp.
TATTCTCCAATCTAACCAGCGATAACCAAAGGCAGCGTCCGAAAGGAAGGCGTTCTGATGACCAACAAGCCAAACAGAATTTCATCCCAAGCGGTAATGACACTGAAAAGCGAGGTTGCCACCACACCCGTACGCATCACGGGAAGCACAATGTAGGCAAATGTAGCCATCTTACCTGCTCCATCCATCTGTGCAGCCTCTTCATACATGAGGGGCAAGGCTTTCAAAAACCCAAAAAGCATCCAGATACAGTAGGGTAAGGTATACACTTGATAAACCAATACCAACCCATGGATCTTGTTGATGAGACCCAACGAGTTGAACATAGTATAGAGCGGAATAGCCAAAACCACCGGTGGAAGAATCTTCACCAAGAGAATCCACACTAAAAACAGCGTGTTGAACATCCAGGGAAACTGAAATCGGGACAGGGCATAGGCAGCACAGAACGAAAGTACCAGGGAAATCAACGTCGAACTGATTGATACGATCAAACTTGTACGCATATTTCCCAAAAAACCCGATTGAAGAACCGCTTGATAGTTCTGAAATGTGAAAGTCTTCGGAAAAAAGGTGGGATGGGGAAGCACTACTTCAAGAGGAGTCTTGAGCGAAGTGACAACAATCCAATATACAGGAAATAAAGTGATGAGCAAGAGAAAAAGCATGAGTATCCAGAACAAAGGGGTATTGCTTTTTGACCGTAAATTAGCCATGAGACCCCTCCCCTGCCACAATCTTCTTGATATAAAAAGCAGAAATCAGGCCGACAACAAACAAAGTCAACAGAGAAGCCGTTGCAGCACGCCCAAGATTGAAATAAGAAAAACCTCCCGATAGATGAACGTTGACAAGGTCTCCGTTGCATTTCCCGGTCCTCCTTGGGTTAGTGCATACACTTTTCCAAACAATTTGAATGTATCGATGGTTCGCAACATGGCCACAAGCATAATCTGTCCAAACAGAATGGGAATGGTAATCCGCATTACAATTTGTGGATATCGGGCCCCATCAATTCTGGCAGCCTCAAAAATTTCTTGGGGAATTGACTGCAACGAAGCCTGCAGAAGAATGAAGGCAAAGGGTGTCCATTGCCAGATGTCCACAAGAATAATGGAAGAAAGAGCACAAGAAGGATTGATCAACCAACCCACTGGTTGCAGCCCAAGTTGCGTCAGCAGATAGTTGAACAAGCCAATATCCTGATGATAGAGCGTCTTGAAGATTGCACTGACCACCATGGTAGACAGCATCATGGGAAAAATCATCAAGGTCATGAACTGTTTTTTCTTGAAGAACTCCCCATCAAAAACAAGAGCCAACAACAATCCCAGACCAACTTCAAACAAGGTGGCAACCAAGGAGAAAATCAGGGTATTGAAAAAAGAATCCTGGAAGAGCTTTGAAGAAACTATCTGCTTGAAATTGTCAAACCCAATGAACAACCTGACATCAGCGATGTAGTTATAATCAAAAAAAGAAAGCATCAACACATTTAGAACCGGATACACAGTCAACCACAGCATTAACAGTAAGGATGGGGCGATCAGAAAATAGTAAAACGAATTCCTTCGAAAATGCATACTTGAAGCCTCTTACCTTGTCTTATTGGAAAGGGCAGCAAAGTATCTGCCCTTCCAAAACACTGAATTATCAGCGTACCATGTCTTCAACGCTCTGTTGCGCAGAAGCAAGAGCTTGTTCGGCAGACATCTGACCCATAATCGCAACTTGCAGGACACCACCAAGGATATCCTCGATTTCCTTCCATTTGATCGACCGAGGCCGAGCAACACTGTTGATCAAGGCATCAAGCTGTGCATCATACCAGGGATATTTCACCCTCTGGGATTCAACCTTGTACACTGAAGAACGAGAAGGAGGTAAACCATAGGCATCACTCATCGCCAACTGCATCTCATACCCTGTCAGAAAGAGCATGAAATCAAAGGCCGCCTCATGTTGTTTTGAAGATTCCGGTATGGCAACAAGCCAAGCCCCAATCATGGGAGAAGACTTGACTACTTCCCCAGGATGCTTGGTGACTTTCACTTTCCCTACAACATGGGACTCCTGAGGATTTTCAAGATTTCCAATCCATCCCGGCCATACTTCGGGAACAACTGCGGCTGTACCGCCGTATAGTGCATCTCTTACTTGTGCAGATTGATACATGGTCACTCCTAAAGGAGCATACTTTGCCATCTCAAGGAAGTATTTGAGAGCCTTTATCCCTTCAGGGGAGTTTATGGTTACCTTTCCATCCTCATCAAGCACCTTTCCTCCGAACGCCCAGAAAATCGGCATAAAGGCAGTTACTATAGGATTGCCTTTTGCCCCTCTGAAAACCACTCCATCAACTCCAGCTTCCTTCGCATCGATCGTCTTTACCGCTTTAAGAAGCTCTGTCCACGTTTGAGGTTCCCCAAACCCATACTTTTCGAATAAATCTGTTCGATACGCAAAAAGCTCTACATTTCCTGCAAAGGGTAGAGCAAACAAGGTTCCCTTTTCATTGTACGGATAGCGCCCGAGGTCCAAAGCGGGCTTGATGAAATCCGAATCAACCTGAAGTCCTTTTTTTGCATACATCGCATCCAAATCCGCCAACCAATTCACTTCCTGATACTGTGGAGCATTGGGATCATCGATGAGTATCAAATCATACGTGCCTGTCTTACTTCGAAGATCAATGACTGTCTTCTCAAAAAGATTGGCTCCAGAAAGCTTGAGTATCTCAAACGATACCTCCGGGTGGAGTTTTTGATACTCATCAGCTGCCAGCTGAAGAGAATCGCCATATGCACCATCTCGACCTGCTATTGTCAAGGTGATTTGCTTCAATCCAACAGATTCCTTTGCTCCTGCAGCAAACAGAACTCCTGTCAGTGCCATTGACAAAACCACAGAAACCCACATTCGGGCCATGTGCTTAGTGTTTGATTTCATACATTTATCTCCTACAGTGATACGCCTCCAATCTGTCGAATTTGTATGAAAATTATTTGAGAAACCTGTGAATCTTCGGCAAAACCCTCTACATTACCAGGAGAACAACCGTAGTCCTCTTTTGTCTTTCCTTTTGGTTTCTCTCCTCTTGAGCCTCTCTCCATCAATCACAACGCTCGACCATCGGTTCAATATAGTCTCTAATGAACGCAAGCCTATCCTTTACCTTTTGTTCAAAGAAAGAAGCGATGGAAACCACCAGGTTCTTCTTTGCATTGAAATAAATCACATTACCGCCATCACCCATAGCAGCACAGGCATGCTCTTTCTCATCAATGACCCACCAAAGATACCCGTACGCCAAATCAAGCTTCTTCCATCGGCTGTGTTCCCTTGTACTCTCTTCTATCCAACGGGATGAGACAATCTGCTTTTCCTTCCACATTCCACCCTCTAGATACAATTGACCGATTTTCGCCATATCCATGGCAGAAAGGGTAAGCCCCCATCCAGCTGTATTCGTACCCTTTGAG